>DAHVRS010000467.1 GCA_027322375.1 Brachybacterium sp.
CCTCACGCTCCCCGCGGCAGGCGGCCCCGGCCGCGGGAGTACGACCAGGATCACTCTCGATCCCGGTCGACGTCGCTGCGACGTGCAGGTAGCGTCGCACCCTGGGCCCGTCCCCATGCTTCACGCGGGATGGGACCTGCCGTGGGAGGAGCGCGTGATGAGCTCCGCCCGGACCACACCACAGTAAGGAAGAGCAATGGCTCCCAAGAAGAAGATCGCGAGCATCATCAAGCTCCAGATCCAGGCCGGCCAGGCCACCCCTGCGCCGCCCGTGGGTCCCGCGCTCGGCGCTGCCGGCGTGAACATGATGGAGTTCGTGAAGGCCTACAACGATCGCACCGCGGACATGCGCGGCAACATCGTGCCGGTCGAGATCACGGTCTACGAGGACCGCTCGTTCACCTTCATCACGAAGACCCCGCCGGCCGCTGAGCTCATCAAGAAGGCCGCTGGCCTCCAGAAGGGCTCCGCCGTCCCGCACACCGACAAGGTCGGCAAGATCACCCAGGCGCAGGTCCGCGAGATCGCGGAGACCAAGATGCCTGATCTGAACGCGAACGACATCGAGGCGGCGGCGAAGATCGTCGCCGGCACCGCTCGTTCCATGGGCATCACGGTGGAGGGCTGACGACATGGGTTTCCGTAGCAAGGCATACAAGAACGGCGCGGCCCTGATCGAAGAGGGTCGCGCATACTCCCCGCTGGACGCACTGCGTCTCGCGCAGAAGTCGAGCCCGGCGAAGTTCGATGCCTCGGTCGAGGTCTCGATGCGTCTCGGCGTCGATCCCCGCAAGGCGGACCAGATGGTGCGCGGCACCGTCAACCTGCCCAACGGCACCGGCAAGACCGCCCGCGTCATCGTCTTCGCGTCCGGTGCGCAGGCTGAGGCCGCGCTCGCGGCCGGGGCGGACGAGGTCGGCGACGACGAGCTGATCGAGAAGGTCGCCGGCGGCTGGACCGACTTCGACGCGGCCGTGGCCACCCCGAACCTCATGGGCAAGGTCGGCAAGCTGGGCCGCGTGCTCGGTCCCCGCGGCCTCATGCCGAACCCGAAGACCGGCACCGTGACCATGGATGTCACCAAGGCTGTCTCGGACATCAAGGGCGGCAAGATCGAGTTCCGCACCGACCGTGCGGCCAACCTGCACTACATCGTCGGGAAGGTCTCCTTCACCGATCAGCAGCTGGTCGAGAACTACGTGGCGGCGCTGGACGAGATCCTGCGACTCAAGCCGGCCTCCTCGAAGGGTCGCTACATCACGAAGATCACCGTGTCCACCACCATGGGCCCGGGCATCCCGGTCGACGTGAACCGCACGCGCAACCTCCTCGCCGACACCGACGAGGCCTGAGCGACGTACGAGCTTCGGCGCCCCGTCCACTTTCGAGTGGGCGGGGCGCCGTGCTGTTCAGGGCCGGAATGGGCGCCAGCGCTCGCGAGGGCCGCGCGCCCCAGAGTTCTTCGACGAAATGTTCCAGGAGTTGGTACAGATCGTCGAAGAACTTCTCGTGATCGCAGTATTCGGCGCTGGCTGCGCCGGCTGTGCGGGCCGACGCAGGGTGCAGGGGACCAGCGGTGTCGCCGCGCGGGGAGCGGCACCGAACTGTGACGGAGACCGCCGCCTGCGGCATGGCGCGAGGGCACGCACCTGCACTACTATGGACCTACCGAAGACCGCCGGTCGTCGCCCTCCACCCGGAGAGTGACCGAAGAAGTCCCCACGGGGACGGCCTGCGCAGGTGAATGAAGCGACCCGCACGGTCGCGCCCTCCGAAGGCCCCTGGCCCTCGGTGAGCCCGCTCGTGCGTGAGGCCTCGACACCTGCGTGTCGAGGCCTTTTCCCGTTCCAGGACCCCTTCACCCGGTGGCGAGAGACCTCTGGAAGGAGGGCCATGGCGAAATCCGAGAAGGTGGACGCCGTCGCCGAGATCACGGAGCTGTTCCGTGCATCCGACGCCGCCGTCATCACCGAGTATCGCGGGCTCAGCGTGGGGGAGCTCAAGGAGCTTCGTCGCTCGCTGGGCGCCGAGACGACCTACGCCGTGGTGAAGAACACGCTCACGGAGATCGCTGCCCGCGAGGCCGGCATCGACGTGTTCGACGGGCAGCTCAGCGGCCCGACCGCTATCGCCTTCATCAAGGGCGAGCCGGTGGAGCCTGCGAAGGCTCTGCGTGACTTCGCCAAGACCCACGACAAGCTCGTGGTCAAGTCCGGCTACTTCGAGGGCAAGCTGCTCTCGCAGGAGGACGTCCAGAAGCTCGCGGACCTCGAGTCCCGCGAGGTCCTGCTGGCCAAGGCCGCCGGCGCCATGAAGGCGTCGATGTCCAAGGCCGCCGCAGTGTTTGCGGCGCCGCTGTCGAAGACGGCGCGCACCGTGGACGCGCTGCGGGCCAAGCAGGAAGCCGCCTGAGCCGACCAGCTCTGCGGGTTCCTCAACCCACAGCCTCAGCGCTGTCCCCGGACTCCCCGACGGGGCATCCGCACCGCATGACCTGGCGCACGAGCGCCGCACCACACCGCAGGGACCCCAGGTCCCGACAACAGGAAGGAACGCCCTCATGGCGAAGCTCAGCAACGACGAGCTCATCGAAGCTTTCAAGGAGATGTCCCTCATCGAGCTCTCCGAGTTCGTGAAGCAGTTCGAGGACGTCTTCGACGTCACCGCCGCTGCCCCCGTGGCCGTTGCCGCCGCTGGTGGCGCCGCTGCCGGTGGCGACGCCCCGGCAGAGGAGGAGAAGGATGAGTTCGACGTCATCCTCGAGTCCGCCGGTTCCGCGAAGATCGCCGTCATCAAGGAGGTGCGCGCCCTCACCTCGCTCGGTCTGAAGGAGGCGAAGGCGCTCGTCGACGAGGCGCCCAAGCCCGTCCTCGAGGCTGTCAAGAAGGATGACGCCGAGGCCGCCAAGGCGAAGCTCGAGGAGGCCGGCGCGACCGTCTCCGTCAAGTGATCTGAGGCGCATGCTCGCATGCGCCTGATCCGACGGCAGTCGCACTGCTCCTCAAGGGCCGTCCCGCATCAGCGGGGCGGCCCTTGTGCTGTCCGGATGGCTCTTCTCGACGCTCTCAGCCCTCGCGGCGCCGCAGCCTGCACCCCGCCGTGAACCCGCCCGTCGGCCGGAGGGAACCTGCAGCGGCGCAGGTGGGGAGCGTTTCCTGACGGGCCCGACACACCGGGGGAGAGGCCGCCTGCTTGACTCGCGGACGATTTCCCTTCATTCTTTTCCCTGTACGGAGCTGTCCCCGCTGCATGGACCCGGTGTGAACACACCGCCGGACCGGTCGAGCAAGACGGGCGGGGAGCCACGGACGACGCACCCGCGCCAGGCATATAGCGGCCGACGCGGATGGAACAGGCCACGCCGTGGCCCTTGTATCCATCCGCGAATTTATGTATGCTCGGTCCTTGCGCTGTGCGTCTCCCGTCGGTTCCGCTGCTCTGCTCTCGTCTCTGCTGATCGCAGGGTCGGCTCCACCGCCTCGACGGGCTCTCGCCGCGCCTGGGAATCCGTCATCGGCCTGTGGAAGGACCCCCCTTGGCTGCCTCGAGCACCGATCGCACCACTGACATCGCACTTCGCACCATCTCCCCTCGCGTCACCTTCGCGAAGCTCGGAGACCCGATCGAGGTCCCGGATCTGCTGAGTCTGCAGACCACCTCGTTCGACTGGCTGCTGGGCAACGAGCGCTGGCAGGAGCGTGCCGCCGAGGCCGCCGCCGCCGGTCGCGAGGACGTCCCGCAGACCTCCGGCCTCGCGGACATCCTCGAGGAGATCTCCCCCATCGAGGACTTCGCCGGCAACATGTCGCTGTCCTTCCGGGATCACACCTTCGACGACCCGAAGTTCACGGTCGACGAGTGCAAGGAGAAGGACCTCACCTACGCCGCTCCGCTGTACGTCATCGCGGAGTTCATGAACAACGAGACCGGCGAGATCAAGACCCAGACGGTCTTCATGGGCGACTTCCCGCTCATGACCGACAAGGGCACGTTCATCATCAACGGCACCGAGCGTGTCGTCGTCTCCCAGCTCGTCCGCTCCCCGGGCGTGTACTTCGAGGAGTCGATCGACAAGACCTCGGACAAGCACATCTTCTCCGCGAAGGTCATCCCCTCGCGCGGTGCGTGGCTCGAGTTCGAGATCGACAAGCGCGACCAGGTCGGCGTGCGCATCGACCGCAAGCGCAAGCAGTCCGTGACGACCCTGCTCCAGGCCCTCGGCATGTCCCACAGCGACATCCTCGAGGAGTTCGGCGAGTTCGAGTCCATGCGCTCCACGCTCGAGAAGGACCGCATCTCCTCGCAGGACGAGGCGCTCATCGACATCTACCGCAAGCAGCGCCCGGGCGAGCCGCCCACGCGCGATGCGGGCGAGGCGATGCTCAACAACCTCTACTTCAACAACAAGCGCTACGACCTCGCGAAGGTCGGCCGCTACAAGATCGGCAAGAAGCTCGGCGTCGAGGGCAGCCTCTCCGAGTCGACCCTCCGCCTCGAGGACATCGTCGCGACGATCAAGTACATCGTGGCGCTGCACGACGGCCTCACCGAGTACACGACGGCCGACGGCGCCTCCGTGCGCGTCGAGACCGACGACATCGACCACTTCGGCAACCGCCGCATCCGTGCGGTGGGCGAGCTGATCCAGAACCAGGTCCGCACGGGCCTGTCCCGCATGGAGCGCGTCGTTCGCGAGCGCATGACGACGCAGGACGTCGAGGCGATCACCCCGCTGACCCTGATCAACATCCGCCCGGTCACGGCGGCGATCAAGGAGTTCTTCGGCACCTCGCAGCTCTCGCAGTTCATGGACCAGAACAACCCGCTGTCGGGCCTGACCCACAAGCGTCGCCTGTCCGCGCTCGGCCCGGGCGGTCTCTCCCGTGACCGCGCCGGCATGGAGGTCCGTGACGTCCACCCGAGCCACTACGGCCGCATGTGCCCGATCGAGACCCCCGAGGGTCCGAACATCGGCCTGATCGGCTCGCTGGCGACCTTCGCCCGCATCAACCCCTTCGGCTTCGTCGAGACCCCGTACCGCAAGGTCGAGGGCGGCCGCGTCACCGATGAGGTCGTCTACCTCACCGCCGATGACGAGGATCGCCACATCATCGCGCAGGCCAACGCGAAGATCGACGATGACGGCCGCTTCCTCGAGGAGGAGGTGCTCGTGCGCCTCGCCGGCGGCGAGCCGGACCTCGTCCCGATCGATGATGTCGACTACATGGACGTCTCCGCACGTCAGATGGTCTCCGTCGCGACCGCGATGATCCCCTTCCTCGAGCACGACGACGCCAACCGCGCGCTCATGGGCTCGAACATGCAGCGTCAGGCCGTGCCGCTGCTGCGCTCCGAGATGCCGCTGGTCGGCACCGGCATGGAGCGTCGCGCCGCCGTGGACGCGGGCGACGTGGTCGTCGCCGCCAAGGCCGGCGTCATCGAGGAGCTCTCCGCGGACCTCATCACGGTGATGGCCGACGACGGCACCCGTCAGACCTACCCGATCGGGAAGTTCCAGCGCTCCAACGCCGGCAACTCCTACAACCAGCGCGTGCTGTTCGACGAGGGCGACCGCGTCGAGGCCGGCTCGATCCTGGCCGACGGTCCCTCGACCGACCAGGGCGAGCTCGCCATCGGCAAGAACCTGCTGGTCGCGTTCATGTCGTGGGAGGGCCACAACTACGAGGACGGCATCATCCTGTCCTCGCGCATGGCCCAGGACGACGTCCTCACCTCGATCCACATCGAGGAGCACGAGGTCGACGCCCGCGACACGAAGCTCGGCAAGGAGGAGATCACCCGGGACATCCCGAACGTCGGCGACGACGTGCTGGCCGATCTCGACGAGCGGGGCATCATCCGCATCGGCGCTGAGGTCGAGCCGGGCGATATCCTCGTCGGCAAGGTGACCCCCAAGGGCGAGACCGAGCTGACCCCGGAGGAGCGCCTGCTGCGCGCCATCTTCGGCGAGAAGGCCCGCGAGGTGCGCGATACCTCGCTGCGCGTCCCGCACGGCGAGTCCGGCACCGTTATCGGCGTCCAGGTCTTCAACGAGGACGAGGACGGGGACATCCTCCCCACCGGCGTCAACGAGATGGTCCGCGTCTACGTGGCCCAGAAGCGCAAGATCACTGACGGCGACAAGCTCGCCGGCCGCCACGGCAACAAGGGCGTCATCGCGAAGATCCTGCCGGTCGAGGACATGCCGTTCCTG
>DAHVRS010000499.1 GCA_027322375.1 Brachybacterium sp.
GCTCACCCCCGCCGGGGAGGCCGGCACCACCTGGGTCATCGCCTTCCCCGCCGGGACCGCGGAGCAGGTCGGGACCTGGACCGACACGGCGCTCGCCACGAGCGACAGCGTCTTCACCGTCGAGGCCGCGCCGGACTCCGAGGACCCCTTCTCCATCGACACCAACGTGGTCGACAGCATCGAGTGCTCCGTGGCCTGCGGCCAGTACGGCACCCTCAGCCAGTCCCTCGAGGTGCCCGCCGGCTTCACGGGCGACGCCGAGGCCGCCGCCGCGGGCGGCACCGAGCAGATCTCGCTCCAGGGCGGGCCCGAGCCGCAGACCATCACCCGCTCCTACGGCTTCACGGAGGCCGACTACGTGCTCACCGTGAACCGGGACGGCGGCGGCTCCCTCGAGATGGCGCTGTCGATCCCCGTGGCCGACGAGGAGGTCGTCACCGAGGAGGCGATCCTCGCGTTCCTCGGCGGTGACGCCGAGCGCTCCGAGGAGGACGACACCGCGATCTACACCCGCACCGCCGAGGCGAAGACCGCCGAGGAGTTCCCGGGCGCGCTGCAGGCGCTCGGCCTCGAGGGCGTCGAGGGTCCGCCCCAGGTGGTCGTCTACGAGAGCGGGAAGAAGAACTACGAGGTCACGGTCGTGATGGGTGCCGGCGGGGATCTCTCTGAGAAGCTCCTCGGCCCCGGCACCTGGACCGTCGAGGGCGACGGGCTGCGACCCACCTCCCTCGTCGACGACCAGTCCGGCAGCGCCTCCCTCGGCGAGGACGCGATCGTCGTGAAGCAGTCCCACGGGGTGTGGATGACCTTCACCGCCGAGCGCACCGGCATCAGCACCGTCGCGATCGTGGCGATCCTCGCGGGCCTGGCCGTGCTCGGCCTGCTCGCCGCCGCAGGCGTCGTCGCCTTCCTGCACCGCGAGAAGATCGCCGCCCTGCTGCGCGGCGGCTCCGACACCGACGTCCCGGACTCCTCCTCCGGCCCGGCCGGCCCGAGCCTCTGAGACGCTCCGCTCAGCCCGCTCCCGCGCTCAGGGGGCGGGCTGTAGCATTCCCTCATTCCCCTGCCGAGAGCCGGCCGGGCGATGAGGAGCACCAGGAGATCATGAGCGCCGCCAGCGACGCCCCCAGTGACAGTCCCAGGCCTTCGGGCCTGCACTCATTCACTTTCCACGGGGGGATCCGGCCATGGATCTGATCGGTCCCCTCGTCTCGCTGGCGATCGGGCTCCTGCTCGTGCTGGCCTGTGGCTGCTTCGTCGCCGCAGAATTCTCCCTGATCACCGTCAACCGCAACGACGTCGAGGCCGCTGCCTCCGCCGGTGACAAGCGGGCCGGTGGCGTGCTGCAGGGCATGAAGACCCTCTCCACACAGCTCTCCGGGGCGCAGCTGGGGATCACGGTCACCAACCTCGGCATCGGCTTCCTGGCCGAGCCCGCGATCGCCTCCCTCATGGGGCCGCCGCTCGTGAACGCCGGGCTCAGCGAGGTCGCGGCCCGCTCCGCCTCCGTCGCGCTCGCCCTGCTGCTCGCGACCGGCATGACGATGATCTTCGGCGAGCTGGTCCCCAAGAACATGGCGATCGCGGAACCGCTGCGCACCGCGAAGCTCGTCGTCGGCTTCCAGCGCCTGTTCTCCACGATCTTCGGCCTGCCGATCCGCCTGTTCAACGGCAACGCGAACGCCGTTGTGCGTGCGCTCGGCATCGAACCGCAGGAGGAGCTGAGCTCCGCCCGAAGCGCCGACGAGCTCTCCGTGCTGGTCAAGCGTTCGGCTGACGAGGGCGCTCTCGCGGAGGAGACCGCCTCCCTGGTCCAGCGCACGCTTGCCTTCGGCGACCGCCGGGCGCACGACGCGATGGTCCCGCGCGGCCGCGTCGACTCCCTCGAGGGCGAGCAGTCCGTCACGGAGCTGCTGGAGCTGGCCCGCGAGACCGGCCATTCCCGCTTCCCTGTCATGGACGGCGAGAACGAGATCGTGGGCGTGGTCCACATCCGCCATGGCCTCGCCGTCCCCTTCGACGAGCGCCCCACCACGCGGGTCGACGCGGTGATGGGAGAGGCGACCTTCGTGCCGGACACCGTGCCGCTGGATGACCTCATGGACACCCTCCGCGCCGGCGGCCTGCAGATGGCTGTCGTCGTGGACGAGTTCGGCGACCACGCCGGGCTCATCACCCTGGAGGACCTCGTCGAGGAGATCGTGGGCGAGGTCCGCGACGAGCACGACGAGGAGATGGACGACACCCCCGAGCCCGATGGCTCCTGGGACTTCGACGCGCGGATGCGGCCCGACGAGGCCACCGAGCGCCTCGGCGTCACCGTGCCCGAGCACGAGGACTACGACACCCTCGCCGGCCTGGTCACGATGGAGCTGGGCCGCCTCGCGGAGGTGGGCGACGAGATCGTCGTGGACACCGACCCGGCCCCCGGCGAGGAGCCGGCCCAGCTGCGGATCGTGGTGGTCGAGGTCGACGGCAAGCGGATCGAGACCGTGCACGTGATCGTCGAGGCTGCTCCTGAGCAGGACGAGGAGAACGACCGATGAGCGACTATCTCGGACTGCTTGCGACCCTCGCCCTGCTGATCGTCAACGCCTTCTTCGTGGGCGCGGAGTTCGCGCTGATCTCCGCGCGCCGCTCGATCATCGAGCCGAAGGCGCTGGAGGGGAACTGGGCCGCGAAGGTCACCATCTCCGCGATGGAGCAGGTCTCTCTCATGATGGCCGGCGCCCAGCTGGGCATCACCGTCGCCTCCCTCGCGCTGGGCGCGATCAGCGAACCCGCGATCGCGCACCTGCTCGAGGGCCCCTTCGAGGTGATCGGCGTCCCCGCCGCGCTCACCCACCCGATCAGCTTCGTGATCGCGCTGTCCCTGGTCACCTACCTCCACGTCGTCTTCGGCGAGATGGTGCCCAAGAACATCGCGCTCGCCGGCCCGGAGCGGATGGCGCTGATCCTCGCCCCGATGCTCATGGGCATCGTCATCGTTATCCGCCCCCTGCTGTGGCTGCTGAACGCGAGCGGCAACCTGGTCCTGCGGATCATCGGGATCCAGCCGAAGGACGAGGTCACCAGCGCCTTCACCCGCAATGAGGTCGCGGCGATGGTGAGCGAGTCCCGCGAGGGCGGGCTGCTCGAGGACAACGATGAGGCGCTGCTGCTGGGCGCGCTGCGCTTCGAGGCCCGCTCAGTCGCGAACCTCGTCATCCCGCTCGCGCTGGTCGCGACCCTCCCCGAGGGGGCGACCGCCGCGCAGGCCGAGACCGCCGCGGTGGAGGGCTACTCCCGCTTCCCGATCCGGGCGGCGGACGGCACCCTCACCGGCTACGTCCACATCAAGGACCTCCTGGACGCCGTCCAGGAGACCCGCGACCTGCCGATCGCGGCCGAGCGGATCCGGGCCCTGCCCCGCATCGGCGCGGACCAGCCGCTGCGCGACGCGCTCACCGAGATGCAGGACTCCGGCGCCCACCTCGGTGCCGCGACCGGCGAGAACGGCGAGGTGATCGGCGTGGTCACCCTCGAGGACATGCTCGAGGAGCTCGTGGGCCAGATCCGGGACGACTCCCGCCTGGCGGCCTGAGCCGCCCGTTCCTCTGTGCCTCCTGATTCTCTGCGCCGCTCGACCCTCTGAGCCTCTCGGCGGTGCGAGCAGTCTGATGGCCTGACCGGCTCGGCCGGTCAGGCCCCCGTCGGCCCCTGGCCCCTCCTTCTGCACGATCGCGCTCGGGTGAGCGCGGTCCCTGGCGCGCTCGGGCAGAACCACGGTGAGGCGCGCCACTGCCCTCGCAGGAACCCTCCCGGACGGCCTGCGCCTCGTTACGGTGTGCCCACACATCGACGTGTCCCGGCATCGCCGCCGGGCCCACCGCACGGGGGCGCCGCATGACCGCACCGCAGAGCACGCCGCAGGGCGGACCGCCGACGAGACCCCCGGCCGTCCCGGTCTTCTTCATCTCCGACTCGACCGGCATCAGCGTCGAGACGATGGGCAATGCGCTGCTGCTGCAGTTCCCGTCCGTCCCCTTCGAACGCCGACTCGTGCCGTTCCTGCGCGGTGTCGAGGAGGCGCGGCAGCTGCGGGCCGAGCTCGACGCAGCGATGGACGGCCCCGTCGCCCCGATCGTGTTCCTCACCGTGGTGGATGAGGCGGTGCGGGAGGAGCTGCGCCGTACCCGCGCCCCCGTCATCGACTTCGTCAGCGGCCACCTCGCCCAGCTCGAGACCCCGCTCGGCGTCGCCGGCGACCACGCCCCGGCGCGGCTGCACGGTGTGGGCGACTCTCACCGCTACAACCGCCGCATGCAGGCGGTCGAGTTCGCGATCGAGCACGACGACGGCCAGTCCGTGCGCGCGATCGAGAAGGCGGACGTCATCCTCGTGGCCCCCTCCCGCTGCGGGAAGACCCCCACCTCGATGTATCTCGCGCTCATGCACGGCGTGTTCATCGCGAACTACCCGCTCGTCGATGAGGACCTCTCCGGCGAGGTGCTGCCCGGCGCGATCGCGGGCCTTGCGGACCGCTGCTTCGGCCTGCTCACCACCCCGGAGCGGCTCACCGCCGTGCGCTCCGAGCGCCGCTCCGGCTCCTGTTACGCCTCCCTCGAGCAGACCCGCTGGGAGCTGACCCGCGCCCGCCGCGTCTACAGCGCCCACGGCATCGAGTACGTGGACTCCTCGAGCCGGTCCGTCGAGGAGATGTCCACCCTGATCCTCCAGCACCTCGAGCGCCGCGGCACTCCCGCCCGGTGATCCCCCCACCCCGAAGGAGCAGCAATGACGCAGAGCATCCGGTGGTTCTCCGAGCTCGGCATGGCCGATCTCGACCAGGTCGGAGGCAAGAACGCCTCCCTCGGCGAGAT
>DAHVRS010000519.1 GCA_027322375.1 Brachybacterium sp.
CACCTCGTGCCCGGTGAACAGGCGCAGCGAGTTCTCCAGCGCCACGAACTCGTAGAAGCGGTGCAGGCCGTGCCGCACCCGCTCTGCGGTGGTCCCGCCGTGCTCTCCGATCTGCCGGACCTCCTCGATCATCGCCTCGGCGATGATGTCGAGCACCTCGAGGTACAGCTCTTCCTTCGAGGTGAAGTGCTGGTAGAGGACGGGCTTGGTGACCCCGGCCGCCGCGGCGATGTCATCCATCGACGTCGCCTGGAAGCCCTTGCGGGTGAACACGCGCGTGGCGAGCTCGAGCAGCTGGGCGCGGCGCTGTGCACGGGGCATCCGGGCCGGCGGCGAGGTGGTCATGGTCTTCGGCTCCGCTTCGATGGGCCGCCCGCGGGGCGGTGCTCGGGAATCGGGTGATCCCGGACACTCTACCGTCGCGCGCGCCGCCGCCCTGCCCGTTCGTCCGTCCCCGCCGTGAGGTGGAATAGGGGCATGCGGAGGACAGGTGCGATCACGGAGGCGGGCATCCGCCTGCTCCCACCCGACCTCGACGCCCTGCCCGCGGTCCTGGCGAGGGAGCAGCTCGAGGACGCCCAGCGCGAGGCGCTGGACCTGCTCGAGGCGGGCACCGACGTGATCGTCCATGCGGGACCGGGCGGTGGCCGCACCGCCCTCGCCCTCGCCGCGGCGGCGCGGGGCGGGGAGGGGACGCTGCTGCTGGCCCCGCGGCGCCTCGCCGCCGGGAGGCTCCGGGACGTGCTCGCCGTGCACGGCGCCGGGGCGGTGCGGTCCATGACCCCGCCCGCTCTTGCCCACGCGATCGTGCGCGAGGACGCGCTGCGGCGTGGCCTCGGCGAGCCGACGCTCGTCACCGGCGCGGAGCAGGATGCGCTACTCGCCGCGCTGATCGCCGAGCGGGAGGACTGGCATCTGCGCACCGATCCCGGCGCCCGGGCCCTGCCCGGCTTCCGCACCGAGCTGCGCGATCTGCTCACCCGCGCGACCGAGCTCGGGATCAGTCCTGCCCGTCTCGCGGAGCTCGGCCGGGAGCAGGGCCGGCCTGCCTGGCAGGACGCCGCGGCGCTGCTGCGGGACTACCTCGGGGTGCTGGACCTCGAAGCCTCTGCGGCGCTGGATGCCGGGCCCCGCCTAGATACGGGTGCCGTGCTGCGCCGCGCCGTGCACCTCCTGGGCGACCCCTCCCGGCCCGCGCCCTTCACCCGGGTGGTGGTCGATGACGTGCAGGACCTCACCCCGGCCGGGATCGACCTCGTCGCCGCGCTCGCTGCCGCCGGGGCACGGGTGCTCGCCCTTGCCGGCCCCGACGGCGCGGTGGAGACCTTCCGCGGGGCGCTGCCCGACGCCGCGGACCGCCTGCGCGCCCAGCTGCCCCGTCCGGCCGCGGAGGTGCTTCTGCCCGGCGCGCACGGCCGGGAGCAGGCGCTCGTGGACGTGGTCGATGCGCTGCGCGGACGGCTCCCGCTCGCCGGCGCCCCCACCGCCTCCCGCCGGCCCCGGCGCGTCGAGGCTTCCCCCGACGAGTCCGAGACAGCGGCAGGCCTCATGGTCCTGCGCGCCGCGGACCCGCTGGACGAGGCGCGACTGATCGGCTCCGCCCTGCGCGACCTCCACCACCGCGAGGGGATCGAGTACGACGACATGGCCGTGGTCTGCCGCTCCGGCGCCGCCGCACAGGACGTCGCGGACCTGCTGGCCCGCACAGGCCTGCCCGTGCGCGCGGCCCGTCGGGCGCAGCCGCTGCGCGAGGTGCCCGCGATCGCGGACCTCCTGCGGATCCTCGAGATCGGCCTCGCCCCGGAGGGGACTGCCCTGGACGCCCGCACCGCCACAGAGCTCCTGCGAGGTCCCTTCGGTGACGCAGACACCCTGCGTCTGCGCCGCATCCGCCGGCTCCTGCTCACCGCCCATCGCGCCCGCCGCAGCGAGGGGGCCGGTGGCAGCGAGGAGACCGCCCCCGAGGACCGCGACGAGGAGGACAGCGTCTCCAGCGAGCAGCTCCTCGCCCGCGCCCTCGTCGAGGACGATGTGCCGGGCCTGCCCGCCCCGGATGCCCACGACCGCGCCGCCGCCCCTGTCCACCGCGTGCGCGGCATGATCCGTGCCGTGCGCCAGCACCGCGAGGAGGACGCCCAGCAGGTGCTCTGGCACGCCTGGGACGCTTCCGGCCTCGCCGGAGGCTGGCGCCGCGCCGCGCTCGGTGCCGCCGGGGACGTGGACGGGGCCCGTGCCCGTCTCGCCGCCTCCCGCCTGGACGCGCTGCTGGCCCTGTTCGCCGCCGCGGAGCGCCTCACTGACCGTCGTCCCGGCGCGGGGGCGCTGGATCTCGTCGAGCAGATCCGGGCCCAGGCCGTCGTCGAGGACACCCTCGCCCCGGCCGCCGCCGCCCGCGGCCGCCTCGCCGTGCTCACCCCCGCCCAGCTCGCCGGTGAGCAGCGCGACACCGTGGTCCTCGCCCGCGTGCAGGAGGGGGCCTGGCCGGACCTGCGCTTGCGCTCCACCCTCTTCGGCGCCGCAGAGCTGTCCCTGCGCGCCACCGCCCGGCCCGGCGCCGAGCTGCCCGCGGAGCCGGAGGCGCTGCGCGCCCTGCAGCGCGAGCAGGTCCTCGCCGACGAGCTCCGCCTCGCCGTCAGCGCGCTCTCCCGTGCGGGCCGGCGCGTCCTCGTCACCGCCGTCGAGGACGAGCAGTCCGAGCCCTCCGCCCTCGTCGACGCGCTCGAGGACCTCGCCGGGGACCCGTGGGTGGACCCCGAGGCGCTGCGCCGCGACCCCGGCCCCGCCCCCGACGCCCGCCGGCTCGTCGCGGCCCTGCGCCGCCGGTTGCGGGACCCCGATCCGCAGCGGGCCCGTGACGCCGCCGCGGCCCTGGAGGCACTGGGCCGCGCGGGCGCCCCCGGCACCGACCCCGCGCACTGGTATCACCAGGCGCCGAGCTCCTCGGCGCCCCTGCACGAGGCGGGGGAGCCGATCCCGCTGTCCCCGTCGGCCCTGGAGCGCGCCGTGGACTGCCCCCAGTCCTGGCTGCTCGAGCGCGCCGGCGGCTCCCGCGCCGGCGGTGCCCCGCAGCTCATCGGCACCGCCCTGCACCACCTCGCGCAGATCCATCCCGCAGGTCCGCCCGGCGGGGAGGCAGACCTGCTCGCCGAGCTCCACACCCTGCTGCGCGCCGTCCCCGGCACCGAGACCTGGTCCGGTCGCCGCCGCGTGCGCCGCGCCGAGGACGCCGCCCGGCTGCTCGCCGCCCATCTCACCGCCGCGGGGGAGCCTCTCGCCGTCGAGGCACCCTTCGAGGTCGAGCTCGGACGAGTGCGCCTGCGCGGCAGCATCGACCGGGTCGAGGGCGATGCGACCGGGCTGCGCGTCGTGGACCTCAAGACCGGGCGCAGCGCGAAGACCGCCGCCCAGGCCGAGCAGGACTTGCAGCTCGCCTCCTACCAGGCCGCGATCCGCGAGGGCGCGCTCGCCGAGCTGCTCGGCGAGGACGCGCCCGAACATCTGAACGGTGCCCAGCTCGTCTATCTCGGCACCGGCGGGCGCTCCGCCGCCGTCCGCACCCAGACCGCGCTGCCCCGCGCAGAGGACCCCGCCTGGTTCGACGAGCTCGTCCAGCAGGTCTCCACCGAGGTCTCCGGCGCCCAGGTCACCGCCCGCGTGAACTCCCACTGCACCCGCTGCGCCGTGCGCAGCAGCTGCCCCCTGCAGCCCGAAGGAGACCAGCTGTGAGCACCCCCGCGACTCCCTCCCCGTCGGCCGCTGGTTCGTCGGCGCCCGCACCCATGCACTCCGCCGCCCGGCTCGCCGCCCTGCTCGAGCAGCCCCCGCCCACCGAGGAGCAGACCGCGGTGATCGAGGCGCCGCTCACGCCGATGCTCGTGGTCGCCGGGGCCGGGTCCGGCAAGACCGAGACGATGGCCTCCCGCGTGGTGTGGCTGATCGCGAACGGGATCGTCGAACCGCGCCAGGTGCTGGGCCTGACCTTCACCCGCAAGGCTGCCCACGAGCTCGCCGAACGGATCGGGGCCCGGCTCGCCACCCTCGCCGCCGCGCTGCGCGCCGAGGGCCTGCCGCTGCCGCGCGGTCTCGAGCGCGGCGGGGATGACCTCGTGGGCCAGCGCCCCGTGGTCCACACCTACAACGGCTTCGCCCTCGACCTCGTGCGCGAGCACGCGCTCGCCGTCGGCATCGACCCCGAGCTGACGATGATGTCCACCTCCGCGTCCTGGCAGCTCGCCCACGAGATCGTCGAGGGCTGGGACGACTCCCTGGACCTCGACGCCTCCCCGGCAACCCTCACCGCCGCGCTGCTCTCGCTCACCTCCTCCCTCGCCGACCACCTCGTCACCCCCGAGCAGCTCGCCGAGCACCTGCGCGAGATCCGCGACCACCTCTCCGGGATCCCGCTGCAGGTCGAGGGCCGGCGACGCACCACCCCGAAGGACGTCGCGAAGGTCCTCACCGTGCTCGAGCAGCGCCTCGCCCTGGTGCCGCTGCTGCAGCGCTTCGCCGAGATCCGCACCACCGAATCGGCACTGGACTTCGCCGACCAGGTCTCCCTCGCCGCCCGCATCGCCGCAGAGGTCCCCGCCGCGTCTGCGCTCGCCCGCCGCATGCACCGCGTGGTGCTGCTGGACGAGTTCCAGGACACCTCCATCGCCCAGCTGCGCATGCTCACCGACCTCTTCGGCCCCGGCCACCCCGCCTGCGCCGTCGGCGACCCGCAGCAGGCGATCTACGGCTGGCGCGGCGCCTCGGCCGCCTCCCTCGCCGGCTTCGCCGACGCCTTCGCGACCGAGGAGCAGCCCGTCCTGCAGCGCACCCTGTCCACCTCCTGGCGCAACGACGAGGCCGTCCTCGCCGTCGCGAACCGGCTCGCCGGCCCGCTGCGCAGCGCCGGCGGCGGCGTCGGGATCCCCGAGCTGCAACCCCGCCCCGGCGCCGGCGAAGGCGCCTGCGAGATCATCGAAGCGGCCGACGAGCGCACCGAGGCGACCGCGATCGCGCAGTGGATCCTCGCCCGCCGCGCCGAGGACCCGGACGACGCCCCGCCCGCCTCCGCCGCCGTGCTCGTCCGCGCCCGCCGCCAGATCCCGGCGCTCGTCGACGGGCTCGAAGCCGCGGGACTGCCCACCGAGGTGGTGGGCCTCGGCGGACTCCTGCACAGGCCCGAGGTCGCCGATGTGCGCGCCGTCCTCGAATGCGCCTACGACCCCGGCCGCGGCGACGCGCTCATGCGCCTGCTCACCGGGCCGCGGGTGCGGCTCGGGGCGCGGGACCTCGCGGTCCTGGGCCGCTGGCGGGACCGACTCGGCGCCCGCTCACGCGGGGAGGGCCCCGGCGGGGCCGACGAGGCCGAAGCCGTCTCTCTCGTCGACGCGGTCGACGACCTGCCGCCCGAGGACTGGACCGACCCCTCGGGCCGTTCCCTGAGTGCGACCGGACGTGTCCGCCTGCTGCAGGTCCAGCAGATCCTGCGCGAGATGCGCCGCCTGCTCCCGCTGCCGCTGCCTGACCTGGTCACCGCCGCGACGCGCCTGCTCGACGTGGACCTCACGCTGCTGGAGGCCGAGCCCGGCTCCCGCGCCCTCGCCGACCTCGAAGCCTTCCGCGACCACGCCGCCGCCTTCGACCGCACCGCGCGCCGCGGCGGGCTCGGCGCCTATCTCGACCTGCTCGAGATCAGCGAGGACGAGGAAGCGGGGCTCGCCGTCACCGCCGCTCCCGGTGCCGCCGCGGAGGAGGGCGCGGTCACGATCGTCACCATGCACTCCGCCAAGGGACTCGAATGGGACCTCGTCGCCGTCGCCGGACTCACCGAGGGCACCGTCCCCTCCTACGACCTCCGCCGCGCGAAGACCGACGAGACCGGGCGGGTGCGAGTCCCCGCCGACGGCTGGCTCGGCAAGCTCGCCACCGCCTCCGTCCCCACCGCGCTGCGCGGCGACGCGGACACCCTGCCCGAGCTCGCCTGGGCCGAGGCCGACACCCAGGTCGACGCCGAAGCGCTCATCCAGGACTACCGCTTCGCGCAGGGCGAGGAGGCGCTCGCCGAAGACCGCCGCCTCATGTATGTCGCCGTCACCCGCGCCAAGCGCCGCCTGCTGCTCACCTCCGCCGCCTGGCGCGGGGGGCTCACCAGCGCCCGGCCCCGCTCCCGCTACCTCAGCGAGGTGCGGGACCTCGTGCCCGAGGCGTTCCGCAGTGCGGAGGAGGTGCCGGAGACGAACCCGCTGGAGAGCCGACGGGAGCAGGCGCAGTGGCCGCCCGCCCCCGGCGAGGCGGAGCAGGCGCGCGAGCGCGCCGCCGCGCTCCTCGCCGAGGTCGCCGAGGCCGAGGCGGAGGTCGCGGATCCCGAGCTCGCCGAGCTCGTGCGCCGCGCCGTCGCGGACCTCGCCCAGCAGGCGGCCGCGCCCGTCGTGCACTCCCCGCCGCGGCTGTCCGCGAGCCAGGTCGTCGCCCAGGCACAGGACCCGCAGTCCGCGGCCGTGGATCTGCTGCGCCCGCTGCCGCGCCGCCCCTCCGCCGCGGCCGCCCGCGGCACCGCCTTCCACGCCTGGCTCGAGTCCCGCTTCGGCGGCGCCGCGCTGCTGGACCTCGAGGACGTGCTCGATGAGCGCGAGTTCGAGTCCGATGAGGCGCAGCGCGTCGACTCGCTCGCCCTGCGCGAGAAGTTCCTCGCCTCCGAATGGGCCGGCCGCACCCCGCTCGAGGTCGAGCACCCCGTCCACACCCGCGTGGGCGGCGTCGCGGTGCGTGGCATCATCGACGCGGTCTTCGCCGACCCGGAGGGCAGCGATGGCAGCGAGGGAGTGGTGATCGTGGACTGGAAGACCGGCCACGTGCCCCGGCCCGCACAGCTGCGCGCCCGCGCCCTGCAGCTGTCCCTCTACCGCCTGGCCTGGCATGAGGTGACCGGGCTGCCGCTTTCGCGGATCCGCACCGCCTTCCACTTCGTGGCCGACGGGGTCACGCACGAGGTCACCCGCCATCCCTCCCGGGAGCGGATCGCGCAGATGCTCGCGGGCGAGCAGGCGCCCGACCGGCCCTGAGTATTACTCCGTGAGGCTCAGACCGCGCCGTCAGTGCGGGCGGCGCCGTCCTCGTGAGCGCTCATCTCCTCATAGGCCCGCTCGGCCTCCTCGCGCGCGATCTGCGCGAGATCTGCGTCGAGGTCGGCGATCATCGCCTTCGCGTCGGCGATGATCTCCTCGTCCTCGACCTCGAGGCCGTGGGAGAGCCACTCCGCGACCGCGAACTCGCCGATCGCCTGGGCACGCTCCACCAGCCGCGGATGCGGCGAGGTGGGCAGCTCCTCGCAGTAGGCGGCGTAGAGGTCGTCGAACCGCTCGGGATCCAGCGAGGAGATCAGCCAGGCGAGGTCCGAGGCGGCGTCGGCGACCCGCGAGGAGGACCAGTCGCGCACGGCGCTGACCCGGTGCCCGGCCAGGAACAGGCTCTCCTCGGAGAGGTCCCCGTGGATGAACTGCGGGGTCATGTCCCACAGCTCGGAGTCCGCGAGCAGGCCCTGCCAGCGCTGCGCGACCGCCGCCGGCAGATGCCCGCCCGCAGCGACGGACTCGACGAGCTCACGGTGCCGGGCGTGCATCGCCTCGGAGGTGAAGGATTCGACCCCGGCGGCCTCGGCCGCGTAGCGGGGGACGGTGTGGATGCGGGCGAGGACCTGGCCCAGGGAACGGGCCAGCTCGGCGCTCGCAGCGAGGTCATCGAGCATGAGCGGCCGGCCGGCCGGTGCTTCCGTCACCGTGCAGCGCCCGCCCTCGGAGAGCTTCACGAAGCCCAGCACGGGAGGGACCACGGCGCGCAGCGGGGTGCCTGTGAGCGCATCGGCGACCTTGAGATCGCGTTCGAGGCGGATGCCCGCGGCGGTCGAGGCGGGGGACTGGACCGTGACCCGGCGGCCGTCCTCTCCCACCACACCGGCGACGTCGAGATCCTCGGCGGGGACGGCGATCGGGGTGGTCCGCACCGGGACGAGCCCGGGGACCGCCGCCGCGGCGAGAGCAGCCAGGGAGTACGAGTTGCGATGCACGCGTCCACCGTACCCGCCCAGCCCCGGCCCGACACGTAGGCGACGTAGGCTCGCTCGCATGCCGACGCTTCGTGGACCCCACCTCCGCACCCCGCTCACCCTCCTCACCTCCGACCGCGACGCCCTGCTGCGCGGCGAGGAGGGGATCCTCGCCCCCGGCGAGGACGCCCGCTACCTGGTCACCCGCTCCGGTGCGGTCGCCCTTTCCGAGGAGGCCGACGGCACGCTCCGCGCCGCGCTGGAGACCGCCGATCCGCGCAGCGGCTCCACTCAGCCGCTCGTGCTGCTGGGACGCCGCGACGGGCTGAGAGTGCTGGGCGTGGAGCTCGGCGAGGGCAGCGCGGAGCTCGACGACCCGGGCCGTGATCTGCGCGACCTCCGGCATGTCGCGGACCTGCTGGACGAGACCGACGCCGATCTCGCCGCCGCCGCGGTCGCGATGGGGGCCTGGCACCGCTCGATGCGGCACTGTCCCCTGTGCGGCGGACTGCTCGAGCCCGAGCTGGGCGGCTGGGTGCTGCGCTGCCGCGAGGACGGCATCGAGCAGTTCCCCCGCACCGACCCGGCCGTGATCATGGCCGTCCGCGACGGGCAGGACCGTCTGCTCCTGGCCCGCAACGCCCACTTCCGCGCCCGCTTCCACTCGGTGCTGGCCGGGTTCGTGGAACCGGGGGAGAGCCTCGAGAACGCGGTGGCCCGCGAGGTCGCCGAGGAGGTCGGCGTCGAGGTCGAGGAAGTCCAGTACATGGGCTCCCAGCCCTGGCCGTTCCCGCGCTCGCTCATGCTCGGCTATCGCGCCTGGGCACCGAACGCCGGGGAGCTGACCCTCCAGGACGAGGAGATCGCCGAGGCGCGCTGGTTCACCCGCGCCGAGCTCGCCGCCGCGCTCGAAGCCGGAGAGGTCGAGCTGCCCGGCCCCGCCTCGATGGGCCGCGCCCTGATCGACGACTGGTACGGCGGCTCCGCGGAAGCCTGAGTCGAGACTCGCCGGCGGGTGTGAGGCACGCGCCGTCCACAGCGCCCCTCCGGATGTCCCTGCCGACTGGCAGGATGAACAGTGATGACCGAGCAGACCGCCGCCGACCCGCACGCCCCCTCCGCCGCCGCCTCACCGCAGGACGCGGAGTCGCTGCTCGCTGCCCTGGACCCGGAGCAGCGAGAGGTCGCGCGCACCTTCGGCACCCCGATCTGCGTCCTCGCCGGCGCCGGGACCGGCAAGACCCGCGCGATCACCCACCGCATCGCCTACGGCGTCGCGACTGGGCAGCTGAACCCCCGCCACGTCCTCGCCGTGACCTTCACCGCGAAGGCCGCCGCGGAGATGCGCTCGCGCCTGCGCGACCTCGGCGTCCCCGCCGTCCAGGCCCGCACCTTCCACGCCGCCGCGCTGCGCCAGCTGCGCCACTTCTGGCCGCGCGTCGTCGGCGGGTCGATGCCCGAGCTGCTCACCAACAAGTTCGCCGGCATCGGCGAGGCCTGCCAGCAGCTGCACCTCAGCGTGGACCGTGCCGCGCTGCGCGACATCGTCGCCGAGGTCGAATGGTCGCGCGTGTCGATGCTGACCCCGGAGTCCTACCCGGAAGCGGCCGCGGCCGCGCGCCGTCCGGGCGTGGCCGGTTTCGACTCCCGCTCCATCTCCCGCATCCTCACCCAGTACGAGGAGGTGAAGAAGGAGCGCGGCGTCATCGACTTCGAGGACGTGCTGCTGCACATGGTCGGCTTCCTCACCGAGCGCGGGGACGTGGCCCGCGAGGTCCGCGAGCAGTACAAGCACTTCGTGGTCGACGAGTACCAGGACGTCTCCGCCCTC
>DAHVRS010000524.1 GCA_027322375.1 Brachybacterium sp.
CAGGGCGCGAACAGGTTGGCGAACAGGCCGAGCAGCACCGTCAGCCGCATCGCCGACGCCCATTCGATGAGGGCGAGGTCCGGGCCGGAGTACTCGAGCACCATCGCCTCTCCTCGGTGGAGACCACGGCGCGCTGGGTGATGGAGCCGCGGCCGGTGCGGTACGCGTCCTCGATCCCGGAGGTGCCCACGATGGTGGCGCCGGTGGGGAAGTCGGGGCCCTTGATCCGCTCGAGGCAGGCCTCGAGGAGCTCGGGCTTGGTCGCCTCGTGGTTCTGCAGCAGCCACTGGACGGCGTCGGCGACTTCGCGCAGGTTGTGCGGCGGGATGTTCGTCGCCATGCCGACGGCGATGCCGGCGGAGCCGTTGACCAGCAGGTTCGGGAAGCGGGCGGGCAGCACGGTGGGCTCGTCCACCGTGTTGTCGTAGTTGCCCTGCATGTCCACGGTGTCCTGCTCGATGTCGCGCACGAGCTCGAGGGCGAGCGGCGCCATCTTGCACTCGGTGTACCGCGGGGCGGCCGCGCCATCATCGCCGGCGGAGCCGAAGTTGCCCTGGCCGAGGATCAGCGGGTAGCGCATCGACCACGGCTGGACCAGGCGCACCATGGCGTCGTAGATCGCGGAGTCGCCGTGGGGGTGGTAGTTGCCCATGACCTCGCCGACGACCTTCGCGCACTTCGAGAAGGAGCGGTCGGGGCGGTAGCCGCCGTCGTACATCGCGTAGACGATGCGGCGGTGGACGGGCTTGAGGCCGTCGCGCACGTCCGGCAGGGCGCGCGAGACGATGACGCTCATCGCGTAGTCGAGATAGGAACGCTGCATCTCCTGGTTGAGGTCGACCTGCGTGATGCGGTCGATCTCGCTCTCGTCCAGCGGGTCCACGAGGGTGACGGTGCGGGAGGCGGCCTCCTCGGCGGAGAGCTCGTGAGAGCCCTCGGGCGTCTCCTGCCCGCCGATGCCGGCGTTCTGCGCGGGGGTCGGGGCGTCGTCCGGAGTGGGGGTGGTCTCCGGCGTCTGGTCGTCCTCGGGGGTGGTGGGGTCGTTCGGGGTCTCGCTCATGGCGGGGAGGGCCTTTCCGGTGGGGCCGATGGTTCACAGGGGGTCCCGGGGGCGCGCGAGGGGATCGGCGCCGCGCCGGGGCCCGGTCAGATGTCGAGGAAGCGCACGTCCTTGGCGTTCTCCTGGATGAAGCGGCGGCGGGACTCGACGTCGTCGCCCATGAGGACGGAGAAGATGGTGTCGGCGTCGGCGGCCTCGTCGACCGTGACCTGCTTGAGCGTGCGGCTGGTGGGATCCATGGTGGTGGACTGCAGCTCCTTCCAGTCCATCTCGCCCAGACCCTTGTAGCGCTGGATGCCGTTGTCCTTGGGCATGCGGCGCCCGGCGGCGCGGCCGGCCTCGAGGCGCTCGTCGCGCTCCTCGTCGCTGAACACGTACTCGTGCGCGGCGTTGGACCACTTCAGGCGGTACAGCGGCGGCATCGCGATGAACACGTGGCCCAGCTCGATCAGCGGCCGCATGTAGCGGAACAGCAGCGTGAGCAGCAGGGTGCAGATGTGCTGGCCGTCGACGTCGGCATCTGCCATGAGGATGATCTTGTGGTAGCGCAGCTTCGTCGCGTCGAAGTCCTCGCCGATCCCGGTGCCGAAGGCGGTGATCAGGGAGCGGACCTCCTGGTTGTCCAGGGCCCGGTCCAGGCGCGCCTTCTCCACGTTGAGGATCTTTCCGCGGATCGGCAGGATCGCCTGGGTGCGCGGGTCGCGGCCCTGCACTGCGGAGCCGCCGGCGGAGTCGCCCTCGACGATGAAGATCTCGGACTCGGCGGGGTTGCGGCTGGAGCAGTCACGCAGCTTGCCGGGCATGCCGCCGGTCTCCAGCGGGGACTTCCGACGGGTCGCGTCACGGGCCTTGCGGGCGGCCTCGCGGGCCATGGCCGCGGCCTGGCCCTTCATGACGATGGCCTTGGCCTCGTTGGGGTGGGAGTCGAACCAGTCGGTGAGCTGGTCCGTCATCACCTTGACCATGAAGGTGCGGGCGATGGTGTTGCCGAGCTTGGTCTTGGTCTGGCCCTCGAACTGGGGCTCGCCGAGTTTCACGGAGATCACCGCGGTGAGGCCCTCGCGGATGTCCTCGCCGGTGAGGTTGGCGTCCTTCTCCTTGAGCAGGCCCTGGGCGCGGCCGTAGCGGTTCACGATCGAGGTGAGGGAGGAGCGGAAGCCCTCCTCGTGGGTGCCGCCCTCGTGGGTGTTGATCGTGTTGGCGTAGGTGTGGACGGAGTCGGTGTAGGCGCCGGTCCACTGCATCGCGACCTCGACGGAGATCTTCGCGTCGGTGTCCTCGGACTCGAAGGAGATGATCTCGGGGTGGATCACCTCGGCCCGCTTGGCGGAGTTGATGAACTCGACGTAGTCCTGCAGGCCGCGCTCGTAGAGGTAGGAGACAGTGCGGGGGCCGGAGTCCTTGCCGGTGCCCTCGGCCTCGAGCTCGACGTCGATGAGGTGGTCGTCCTCGTCCTCCGCGGTCTCCGGGGCGCGCTCATCGGTCAGCGAGATGCGCAGGCCCTTGTTGAGGAAGGCCATCTGCTGGAACCGCTTGCGCAGCGTCTCGAAGTCGTAGGTGGTGGTATCGAAGATCTCCTCATCAGCCCAGAAGGTGATGGTGGTGCCGGTCTCCTCGGTCTCCTCGCCCTTCTCGAGCGGGGCCAGCGGCACGCCGCGGGAGTAGGCCTGGCGCCAGACGTGGCCCTGGCGGCGGATCTCGACCTCCATGCGGCTCGAGAGCGCGTTGACGACCGAGGAGCCCACACCGTGCAGACCGCCGGAGACGGCGTAGCCGCCGCCGCCGAACTTGCCGCCAGCGTGCAGGACGGTGAGCACGAGCTCGACGGCGGGCTTGCCCTCGGTGGGGTGCATGTCCACAGGGATGCCGCGCGCGTGGTCGACGCAGCGCACGCCGCCGTCGGCGAGCAGCGTCACCTCGATGGTGTCGCCGTGCCCGGCCATCGCCTCGTCCACGGAGTTGTCGACGATCTCCTGGACCATGTGGTGCAGGCCGCGCTCACTGGTGGAGCCGATGTACATGCCGGGGCGCTTGCGGACCGCCTCGAGGCCTTCGAGGACGGTGATGTCCGAGGCCTCGTAGTGCTCGGGGGCGTGGGCGGCACGCTCCCCGGCGGAGAGTCCCTGCGTGGCGTCGGCCGCTCCGGGTGACGGGTCCGGGGTGCCCTCCGGCACGTCCTGGTCGGGCATGGGGCGGTCGCTGTCGCTCACCTGATGTGGCTCCTCGCAGTCCTGGATCCCCCCGGGCGGATCGTCGCCGAGGGCGGTTCGGCAGGATTCCGGGGACTCGGACCGGCGGCTGTCGCGCAGCGGCCCACAAGGGGCTCGCGCGCGTACGCGCGCGAGCGGCGCCTGTCGGGCCGTGGCAGCGGGGCCGACGGCGGGTCCACGGGGACGCCGGGGAGGGCGTCGGCCGAACCACCCAGATTCTAGCGGAGAACGGGTCCTGAACCTATTCGACCCTCCGCAGATGTGGATGACGCGACGCGGATCCCCCTCCAGGCGACGCGGAACCGCCCCGGGACGGGGTTCGCGGGAGGCCCGCTGAGGCCCCGTACCCCGCCCGGGGTGTTCACGCGCCATAGGGCCGTTCAATGGGCGGGGCATTCAACGGGCCGACCGTTCAGCGAGCGGCGCCGTTCCACGGGGCGGGGCCGTTCAGCGGGCGGGGGGCGTCCTCGCGGAGGCGCGCGAGCTCGGCGGCCGTGAGCAACGCAGCGGCCGCGGCCTCATGCCCCTTGTCCTCGATCGAGCCGGGCAGGCCCGCACGATCCCGCGCCTGCTGCTCATCGTCGCAGGTCAGGAGCCCAAAGCCGACGGGGGTGCCGTGGTCGAGGGCCACGCGGCCAAGCCCGTCGGTCGCGGCGGCGCACACGTACTCGAAGTGCGGGGTGCCGCCGCGGATGACGACGCCGAGCGCGATGACGGCGTCGTGGGTGCGGGCGAGCTGGTCGGCCAGGATCGGCAGCTCGAAGGAGCCGGGCGCGCGCACGAGCAGGGGATCCTCGATCCCCGCCTCGGCGCAACCGCGGCGGGCGCCGGCGATGAGGCCGTCCATGACCTCGGTGTGCCAGGTCGAGGCGACGATCGCGACCTTCATGCCGGTCAGGGTGGGAAGGGGGGTGGTGGGGCTGCCGTGGCCGCTCATGCGGACTCTCCGTTCGTGAGGTGGGTGGTGGGGGTGGTGGTGAGGACGGGACTGGTGGAGCTGGACGCGGTGGGCAGGCCGATCAGGTGATGGCCGAGCCGGTCGCGCTTGGTGGTGAGATAGCGGAGGTTCTCCGCCGTGGGGTGCGCGCGCAGGTCCACGACCTCGGCCACCTCGACGCCGCCGGCGATGAGGGCGCTGGCCTTCTCCGGGTTGTGGGTGAGCAGCGCGACGGAGGAAACGCCCAGGTGGGCGAGGATCCCGGGGACGGCGGCAAAGGAGCGGGAGTCCACGGGCAGGCCCAGATCGAGGTTCGCATCGACGGTGTCGCGGCCCGCGTCCTGCAGGGCGTAGGCGCGCAGTTTCTGGACCAGGCCGATGCCACGTCCCTCGTGGCCGCGCAGCAGGATCAGCACCCCGCGCTCGGCCGCGTCGATCCGGGCGAGGGACTCCTCGAGCTGCGGGCCGCAGTCGCAGCGGCGCGAGCCGAGCACGTCCCCGGTCACGCATTCGGAGTGGACGCGGGTGAGGACGGGATCGGCGGTGGTGACGTCGCCGCGCACGAGGACGAGATGCTCGGCGCTGCTCTCCTGTGCTGCGTTGCCGTTCTCCTCCGTGCCGCTCTCCTTCACCGCGAAGGCCCGGAAGGTGCCGTGCGGCGTGGGCAGCGGCACCGCCTCGGTGATCTCGAGCGACGGCGCTCCGGCCGACGGGGTGGCGTCGGTGGACTCCTCGGCCGACGGGCGCGGCTGCGCCGCCTCGGCGGCGGACGGACTCTCGCCGCTCTGCTCGTCGGCCGGCTCGCCCACCTGCTCACCCGCCGTTTCTCCGAGGGCACGGCGGTAGGCGACGAGCTCCTCGATGGAGATCATCGCCAGGCCGTGCTCGTCGGCAAACTCGCGCAGCGCAGGCCCGCGCTGCATCGTGCCATCGTCGTGGATGAGCTCGACGATCAGCCCGACCGGCGGCAGGCCGGCGAGGCGGGTGAGGTCCACGGCGGCCTCGGTGTGGCCGCGGCGCTCGAGGACGCCACCTGCCTTGGCACGCAGCGGCAGTACGTGCCCGGGCCGGATCAGGTCCGCGGGGGTGGTCGCGGGATCGGCGAGGACCTGCAGGGTGCGGGCCCGGTCCGCGGCGGAGATCCCGGTGGTCACGCCCTCGCTCGCATCGACGCTCACGGTGTAGGCGGTGCGCAGGGGGTCTGCGTTCTTCGCGACCATGAGCGGCAGCTCGAGGGCGTCGGCCCGCT
>DAHVRS010000528.1 GCA_027322375.1 Brachybacterium sp.
TCGCGAACATGGGCGCGGAGCTCGGCGCGACCGCGACCGTGTGCCCGGCCGACGACGCCGCACGCACCTATCTCGGATCCGTGGGGCGCGCCGCCGAGTTCACCCGGATCGAGGCCGATGCGGGCGCGACCTACGACCACACCGAGCACATCGACCTCTCCACCCTCGAGCCGCTGATCGCGAAGCCCTCCTCCCCAGGGAACGTCGTCACCGTCGCCTCGGTCGCCGGGGAGGACGTCTCGCAGGTGGTGGTCGGCTCCTCGGCGAACCCGGGGCTGCGGGACTTCGCCGTGGTCGCGGAGATCCTCGATGGCCGACAGGCCGCGCCGGGCGTCTCCGTGGACATCAACCCCAGCTCCCGCGAGGTCCTCGCCGATCTGATCTCCGGCGGCTGGCTCAGCTCGCTGGTCGCGGCGGGCGCGCGCATCCACCAGTCCGGCTGCATGGGCTGCATCGGGATGGGGCAGGCCCCGGCGACCGGTCGCAACTCGCTGCGCACCATGCCGCGGAACTTCCCCGGCCGCTCCGGCACCGAGGAGGACTCGGTGTGGCTGTGCTCCCCGGAGACGGCCGCCGCCGCGGCGCTGACCGGGAAGATCACCGACCCGCGCACCCTCGAGGACAGCCTGGGCATGACGTATCCGGTCCCGACGATGCCCGAGTCCTACTCGACGCTGAGCGACATGCTGCAGCCGCCGCTGCCGCCCGAGGAGGCCGCGCAGGTCGAGCTGGTCAAGGGCCCGAACATCTCCACCCTGCCGGAGTTCACGCCGGTCGAGGACTCGCTGCGCGTCCCGGCGCTGCTGGTCATGGGCGATAACGTCTCGACCGACGAGATCATGCCGGCGGGCTCCCAGATCCTCCCCTATCGCAGCAACATCCCGAAGATCGCCGAGTTCTCCTTCAGCCGGATCGACGACACCTACGCGCAGCGGGCGAAGGAGGCGACGGCCGGGCATGTGGTGATCGCCGGGGAGAACTACGGGCAGGGCTCCTCCCGCGAGCATGCCGTGATCGCGCCGCGCTACCTGGGCCTGCGCGCCGTCATCGCGAAGTCCTTCGCCCGTATCCACTGGCAGAACCTCGCGAACTTCGGGATCCTCGCCCTGGAGTTCCAGGACCCCGCCGACCACGAGGGGATCGAGGCCGGGGCCGAGGTGGTGCTCGAGGGGATCCACGACGCGCTGCGTGCCGGCGGCCCGCTGACCGCCACGATCGGTGAGAAGCAGGTGGGACTGCGCCACCGGCTCTCCCCGCGCCAGATCGACATGGTGCTCGCCGGTGGGCGGATCCCGCTGACGGCGCAGCAGATGTGAGCGCGGGATCGACCGGAGGGTCGGCCGAACCAGGGCGCGCACACAACCTGCGTGCCTAGACCCGACGTATCGCACGAGACCCGTGCGGGCACTCGATCAAGGAGGTTTGCGATGAGCACCGACGAGAAGTTCGAGAACGCGAAGGACAAGCTGGGCGGCCAGGCCAAGGAGGGCCTCGGCAAGCTGACCGGCGACAAGGAGACCGAGACC
>DAHVRS010000030.1 GCA_027322375.1 Brachybacterium sp.
GCCGTGCCCGGGCGGGATGCGGTCGCTGAACTCGCGCATCGCCGAGCCCAGGAGGTCGAGCTCGGCCATGGCCGGGATCTGGCGGGCGAAGCGCTCGGGGTGGCAGATGTCGTCGGCGTCGGCGCGGGCGATGAGCTCGTGCGGGCTCGCCTCGAGGCCGTCCTGGAGGGCGGCGGCGACGCCGCGGTGCGCGTCATGGCGCAGCACGCGTGCGGGCCCGAAAGCGCCCTCCTCGAAGCGCGCGACGAGCTGCTCGAGCTCGTCCGGCAGCGGCCCGTCGACGGTGAGCAGCAGCAGGTCGGGGCGCAGGTGCTGGTCGAGGGTCGCCGAGCGCAGGGCGAGCTCGGCCCGGTCGGGCCGGTCCCCCTGCCACAGCGGGATGAGCACCGTAAAGGGCGCGGAAGCGCCACCGTCCGGGATGGTGGGGGCGCGGTCGGAGGCGGTGGGCGCGGTCATCGGCCGGCCGCCCGTTCGATCGCGCGCACGTCCGCGGCGGCTTCGCCGTCGGCGGAGAGCACCTCGGCCGACGGACGCGGCCCGCGCCGCAGCGCCGCGAGCAGGCCGCGCACCCCGATGCCGAGCAGATCCGGGTGGCGCAGCAGCATCCGCAGCCAGCCCAGCACGGTGGCGCCGCCGTGGATGAGCCGCTCGAGCGGGCTGAAGGAGGCGGTGCGCAGGAGGGCCCACAGGCGGTTGCGCACGTCGTAGTAGAAGCGGGAGCCGGGCCCGGACTGGGCGTTGCCGAAGAGCTTGGTGCGGTGCTCGACCACGGAGGAGGGGACCTGGAGGCCGCGGCCGTGGCGAAGCAGGCGCCCGGTGTGCTCGAAGTCGTCCGACCAGATGAAGTAGTCCGCGCTCGGCAGGCCGAGGCGGCGCACGTCCTCGCCGTTCAGCAGCGCGGAGACGTAGCTCGCGGTGCGGATGGGGCGGCCGCCGGCTCGGGCGGCGTCGCGCTTCTCGGCCTTGCTCGCACCGAGGCGGGTGCGCTGGGTGTTCATGGGGTGGTCGCGTCCGTCGGTCCACACGGCGCGCGAGGAGAGGACGCTGAGCCGCACGGGCGAGGCCTCGAGGCTGCGCAGCAGCGCGGCGAGCGCGCCGGGGCGCGGGATGGTGTCGTCGTCCATCACCCACACCCAGTCCGCGTCGTGACGGACCAGGGCGCGCGCGATCCCTGCCGCGAAGCCGCCGGCCCCGCCGACGTTCCGGCGCAGGTGGACGACGTCGGCCCCGAGGGGATGCTCGTCGGCGACGCGGCCGCTGGCGTCGGTGGAGGCGTTGTCCATCACGACGACCGCGTCGGGACGGCGCTCCTGCGCCGCGAGCGCGTCGAGGCACTGCTCGAGGAGGGTCTCGCGGTTGTAGGTCACCACGACGGCGACGACCCGGGCGTCACGTGCGCCGGGATGTGCGGTACCTGTCTGTGCGGTGCCTGCCGGGGACGCCGGGTCTCCGGTGGGTGCGGGATGTGTCACTGCGCCTCCTGCTGCTGATCCGTGCCGCCGCGGCGGCGCCTCCCCAGTGTACGGAGCGCTGCGGTGATGACCCGGCACCTCGGTGGCGGGCGTGTGAAGGTTTACGGGAGGTTCGCGGGATCCGTGCCTCGAACCGGTCACGACTCGGCCCGGCGGGCCGCGCGGCCCGTTACTCTGGCGGCGCCGTGGACGTTCCGGGCTCTGGGCCCGCCGCCGTCGTCCATGGCCGACCCAGCACCGCACGGTCGGCGCGCGAGCGCTTCGGCCCTTGAAGGAGGACGTCGTGAGCGACACCCCGCCCCGCTCCCCGCGCGCCGGAGGTCCCCGCCGCCCGGCGGGCCACCGCGCGCGTGCGGGCGGCAGTGCCCGCCCCGTGCGCCGCCCCACCGCAGAGGGACGCCCCACCAGCGCGGGACGCTCCGCCAGCACCTCGAGTCCGACGCCGACCCGGGCCCTGCCCCGCACCGACCCCGGCGCGCCTGAGGTCGACGCGCGCGGGTACGACAGGGGCGCGCGCGACAGCGCCGCCTACAACACCGCCGGACACCACGACCCCGTCGAGCCGTATCCCGGGATCGAGGAGCGCCGCCGGCCCTCCCGTCCGCGCAAGCGCACGCCCCGCGCAGTGCGCCTCGGCGTCACGCTCCTCGCCTTCCTGCTCGTGGTGGTGCTCGGCTGGGGTGCGGGGCTCGTGCTCTGGGCCGACAGCCGCATCGAGCACGTGGACGCGCTCTCCGACGCCGCGAACACGCCCGGGACGACCTATCTCATCGCGGGCTCCGACAGCCGCGGCGGGGAGAAGGTCGTCGACGACGGCACCGACGGCGCTCGTACGGACACGATCATGCTCCTGCACAAGGCGCCGAACGGGAACAGCTATCTGGTCTCCCTGCCGCGCGACACCCTCGTGGACATCCCCGGCTACGGCGGCTACAAGCTCAATGCCGCCTACGCCTTCGGCGGTGCCCCGCTGCTGGTGGAGACCGTCGAGCAGTTCACCGGGCTCACCATCGACCACTACGTGGAGGTGGGCTTCGACGGCGTCTCCGAGGTGGTCGACGCGGTGGACCACGTGAACCTGTGCATCGACCAGGACGTCGACGATCGCCGCTCGGGCCTGAAGATGACCGAAGGCTGTCATGACGTGGGCGGCGATCAGGCGCTCGCCTTCGTGCGCGCTCGCTATTTCGATCCGACGGCCGACATCGGCCGGCAGGCCCGCCAGCAGCAGTTCGTCGCCTCGCTCATGGACCGGGTCACCTCCCCGTCCGTGCTGCTGAATCCCCTCACCCAGGTGAAGCTCGCCGGGGCCGGCTCGAACGCGCTGACCACGAGCGAGGGCACGGGCATCGTGGACGTGGGGCGCATGGCGCTCACGGCCCGCTCCGCGATGAAGCGCGGTACGGTGACGATCCCGATCGAGAACCCCGAGTTCCAGACCAAGCACTCGGGCGTCGCGATCCTCACCGATGACGCCGACGTCGCCGCCTTCTTCGCAGGCATCGCCGACGGCTCCGCCGAGCCGACCCCGGTCGCCGGCGGCTGACTCACTGCTGTCGGAGTGCGGCTCCGGCGGCTGACCCCGCCGGATCCCAGGAGGCGACGATGCCCCAGCAGGACCCGAGCCGCGAGACCGCTCGCCGCGAGGCGGTCGAGGCCCTGCTGCGTCACGCCTGCCTGGACCTGGACCACGACCAGCGGGCGGAGCCCGAGCGGGCCGAGGCGCTGCTGACGGAGGATCCCTCCCTCCCCGGTACGAGCCTCGCCACCGCCGCCGCGACCGGTGATCTCCGCTCCGCCCAGCGCCTGCTGGCCGAGGATCCCGGCGCCGTGCACCGCACCGAGGGCCCCTTCGGCTGGACGCCGCTGATGCACCTGACCTACTCGCGACTGCAGGGGACGCTGCCCGCGACCGGCGATCTGCCGGCGCGGCCCATGGATCCGCTCGGCACCGCGCAGGCTCTCCTGGACGCCGGCGCGGACCCGAACGCCGGAGTGGTCCACAACGGCCTCCCCTCCCCGTTCACGGCGCTGACCGGGGTGTTCGGCAGCGGGGAGCAGAGCGAGGTCCCGCACGCGCAGGAGATCCCGCTCGCGCGCCTGCTGCTCGCGGCTGGCGCCGAGCCGAACGACTCGCAGATCATGTACAACCGCGGACTCGGCGATGCGCGCGGGCCGCGCGAGGACACGGAGATGCTCGCTCTGCTGCTCGAGGCGGGGCTGGGCCGCGGGGACGGCGGGCCCTGGCATCGGTGGCTCGCCCCGCACCATCCTGCTCCCCCGCTGCTGCTCGCCGAGGCGCTGCAGCACGCCGCCCATCACGACCTCGCCGGACGTGCCGAGCTCCTGCTCGCGGCGGGCGCGGAGCCGGACCGGGGCGGCACCCATCCGCTGCACGGCGGGCGCAGCCCCTATGAGGAGGCGGTGCTGCACGGCGCTGAGCGGGTCGCTGCGCTCCTGGAGGAGCACGGCGCTGACGCGGCCGGAGTCGACGAGGTCACCCGGCTCATCGGTGCGCTGCTGCGCGCCGGGGACGTGGGCACACTGGAGGAGCTGGCCGCGCTGCGGGTGCGCTGCGCGGCTGCGGGGCCGGGACGCCTGCCCGAGGACCTGGTGGTCCGTGCCGCGGCGCTCGGCCGGCCGGAGTCGATCGAGCGCTGCCTCGCCGTCGGCGCCCGGGTCGAGGCGCGCACTCCCGAGGGACTCACCGCCCTGCACGAGGCCGCGGTGCGCGGGCAGACGGAGAGCGTCGAGCTGCTGCTCTCCCGGGGCGCGGATCCGCGCCTGACCGAGCCCATGCATGGCGCGACCGCCGCGGGCTGGGCGGCCCATGCCGGCTACGCCGCGCTCGCCGCCCGCCTCACCCGAGCGGAAGCGAGCGCCAGTCCTGCGGAGTGAGGACTCAGCGGAAGAACATGTCGATGACGATGTTCACCGAGTTCAGCACCGACTGGCCCTTCGAGCGGGAATAGTCGGTGTACAGGATGTGCACGGGATGCTCCGCGACGGTGAACTTATGGCGTCCGATCTCCTCGACGATCTCCGAGGCATGCGCCATCCGGTTCTGCTCGATCGCCATCCGCTCGCACGCCTCGCGGCCGATGACGCGCAGCCCGTTATGGGCGTCGGTGAGCTTCACGCCGGTGGTGAGGTTCGTGTACCAGACCGCGCCGCGCAGCACGATCCGCTTCAGCAGGCCGGGCTTGGTGCGGGAGTCCAGGAAGCGGGAGCCGAGCACGATGTCCACGCCCTCCGCCTCGCGCTTGGCGATCATCTGGGCGGCGTCCTCGACCTGGTGCTGGCCGTCCGAGTCGAAGGTCACGATCTGCGCCATCTCGGGGTCACGCAGGGCGTAGTCGATGCCGGTCTTCAGCGCGGCGCCCTGGCCCATGTTGTAGGGATGGCGCACCACGAGCGCGCCCGCCTCCTCGGCGATCCGGGCGGAGTCGTCATGACTGCCGTCATCCACGCAGACCACGAGCGGGTAGCGGGAGCGCAGGTCGCGGATGACGTCCCCGACCACCTCGCCCTCGTTGAACAGGGGGACCACGAACCAGGTGCGGTCCGCGCCCGGCGAGGCGGGGGCGGCATCCGCGGGCGGCGCGGGCTCGGTCGTGCTCACGGGCTCTCCTTCAGGGGTGCCGGACGCGGGTCCTCGGCCGGGAGTTCCCGGCGGTGCG
>DAHVRS010000089.1 GCA_027322375.1 Brachybacterium sp.
AACCTCGACGTGCTCGAGCGCAACGGCCTCGCGATGCCGGGGGAGGAGTGGACCAAGGACGACTTCACCGAGCTGCTGCGCGGCATGAAGGGCGACGCCACCCCGTACTACTGGACCAACCGCCTCTTCGGCGGCGTCGTGCCCTGGCTCTACGTCAACGACACCAGCTTCCTCGTCGAGGAGAAGGCCACCGGCGGCGAGGACTTCTGGTCCACGTTCTACCCGGGTGAGGAGCGCTCCGGCGGGTATCTGTGGACCGGCTCGAACGCCACCGATGACCGGGTGCACGAGACCTTCGAGCATCTCCGCTCCCTGGTGGAGCAGGGCCTCGCCGTCCGTCCCGAGGAAGGCGGCGGCAACACTCTCGTGGGCCTGTTCGCCTCCGGCCGCATCGGCTCCACCCCCGCCGGTGGCTACTGGGTGCAGGGCCTCGCCGAGGGCGGGATGCGCCCGGAGCAGTACGACGTGCAGTTCTTCCCCAGGTGGCGCACCCAGCGCCATCAGTTCGGGGCGGCCGGCTACGCGGTCATGAAGACCACCGACAAGGCTGACCAGGCCTGGGAGTGGATCAAGTACACCGCCTCGAAGGAGGCGATGCAGCTCGCGTTCCCCACCCCGGCGACGACGCCGACACGTCGCTCGATGGTGAATGACTCCTTCTACACGGGCGTCGGCCCGGAGCACTGGTCCCGCTTCTACGAGACCCTCGACCGCTTCCCGAGCTCGGGCCCCATCCCCGCTCCGCCGCAGCAGGCTGCGGTGGAGACGGCCCTGATCCGCAACGTGTCCACCGCGCTGTCCGGAGGGGCGGACCAGGTGGCGCACTCCCTGGCCGCGCTCGATGCCGATCTCCGCGATGTCTTCACCGAGGAGGACAACTCATGACCGCCGACCGCGACAGCGCCCTGCTGCGCTGGCTGTTCCTCGCCCCCACCATGCTCGGCATCGGCGTCTTCGTGGTGGTGCCGATCCTCGGCTCGCTGCTGCTGGCCTTCTTCCGCTGGGACATCATCTCCTCCCCGCAGTTCGTGGGCCTCTCCAACTTCGCCGAGATCGCGACCGACCGCACCGTCGCCGTCTCCTTCCTCAACACCGCCGTGTTCGTCGTCTTCGCGGTCGCCGCCCAGCTGGCCGTTGCCATGCTGCTCGCGGTGCTCGTCCAGTCCCAGATGCCGAACTGGCTGCGGGTCTTCTTCCGCTCCACGTTCTTCTTCCCGCTGGTCCTCTCCGCGGCGAGCGTCTCCATCCTCATGAAGTACCTGTTCAACGAGAGCTACGGCGTCGTGAACTGGATGCTCTCCCTGGTGGGGATCCCCGCGGTCCCGTGGCTGACCAGCACCCAGTGGGCGATGGTCGTGGTGATCGCGGTGTACGTGTGGCAGAACTTCGGCTTCTCGTTCCTGCTCTTCATCGGCGGTCTCAGCGCGATCCCCACCGAGGTCTACGAAGCCGGAGCGATCGACGGTGCGACCGGCTGGCGGCGCTTCCGCCAGCTCACCCTGCCGCTGGTGAGCCCGACCGTCCTGGTCGCCTCAGTGATGGCGATCATCTCCGCGCTCCAGGTCTTCGACCAGCCGTACGTGCTCACGCGGGGCGGGCCCGGCGACTCCACCCGGACCGTCGTGATGGTCATCTACGAGAGCGCCTTCCGCCAGCTCGAGTTCGGGCGGGCGAGCGCGATCGGTCTCGTGCTCATGGTGCTGATCATGCTCGTCACCGCCCTCCAGTTCCGGCTGGCCCGACGTTTCGTCTTCTACCAGTGAGCAGTGCTCCCGCCGCCGTGAGTGCCTCTGCCCCCGCCCGGAAGGACCCCCGATGACTCGCCGCCTGCCCACCCTCGCCAAGTACGCCGCACTGCTCGTCGCCGCCGTCCTCACCCTCGGACCGGTGTGGTGGACCTTCACCACCTCCCTGCGGCCCGCGGCCGAGTCCTTCAGCCTCCCGCCGAGCTTCTTCCCCACCTCGCCCGACTTCTCCAGCTACACCGCCGTGTTCGAGCAGATCGCAGTCCCGCTGCTCGTTCTCAACAGCGCTCTCGTCACCGGAGTCATCGCGATCGGTCAGATGATCACCGCGGCGATGGCGGGCTACGTCTTCGCCCGGATGGAGTTCCGCGGCAAGAACCTCCTGTTCGCGATCGTCCTGTCCACGATGATGGTTCCCGTGCAGGTCACGATCGTGCCGGTGTTCATGATCATCCGTGGCATGGGGCTGTCGGACACGCTCCTGGCCCTGATCCTGCCGGCGATCCCCACCGCCTTCGGCACCTTCCTCATGCGCCAGTACTTCCTGGGCCTCCCGCTCGAGCTCGGAGAGGCCGCAGCGCTCGACGGTGCGAGCCCCTGGCGCACCTTCTTCTCGGTCTACGCACCGCTCGCGCTGTCCGGGATGGCGATCGTCGGCGTCCTCGCCTTCAACTACCACTGGAATGAGTTCTTCCGCCCGCTGATCTTCATGATCTCCGAGCAGAACTACACGCTGCCGCTGGGACTCGTCACCCTCCAGGGCAACCTCGGCACCGGTTCGATCTCGATCGTCCTTGCCGGCGTGATCCTCTCGATGGTCCCTGCCGTGGTGGTGTTCCTCTTCGGCCAGCGCTACCTGCGCGAGGGCCTCACCGCCGGGTCCTCGAAGTGATCTCCGGGCAGCCCGCCTCCTCCCGTCCTACCTCACGGGGCCACTCCGCGGCCTCCAACCACCTCACTCCAAGGAGCTCGCTCGCATGACCGCCGACATCGACCCCACCGACCCGCACTTCCCCGCCTTGCACCGCGTCCACCCGCGCGGCTGGCTCAACGACCCCAATGGCATCCTCCGCACCTCCGATGGGCGCTGGCACGTGTTCTTCCAGCACAACCCCGATTCGACACGGCATGAGCAGATCCTGTGGGGCCACATGTCCTCCCCGGACCTCGTGAGCTGGCGTGTGGAACCGCACGGGCCGGCGCCACAGGCGGGACGGGCGGACGAGGACGGGTGCTGGAGCGGCATCGGCCTGCTCGATGGCGCCGGCGAAGGCGCCGTTCCGAGTCTCGTGTACTCCGGCGTGAGCGGCAGTGACCACCAGCTCGCCCAGGTCATGGTGTCCCGGCTCGACCAGTCCGGAACCTCCCTCGAGCGTCCTGGTGAGGTGGTCGCCGAAATCCCGGCGGTCGAGGGGCTGATCGGCGTGCGCGACCCCTTCGTGTTCGCCCACGGCGGTCGGCGCTGGGCGATCCAGGGAGCGGGTGTGCGCACTGCCGAGGGCTTCCTCCCGTCCCTACCCCTGTACTCGTGCGACGACCTCGACTCCTGGGAGCACGTGGGCACCCTGCTGGACGGCGGCGATCCGCTCGCCGCGGAGCACGCCCCAGCGGATCTGTGGGAGTGCCCGCAGCTGGTCCCCGTCGACGGGCGCTGGGTGCTGATCCTGTCGCTCTGGCGGCACCCGGAGACGCATGCCCGCTCGACCGTGCAGGTCAACCACCTCGTCGGTGACCTGGTCGACGGCTCGGACGGCGTGCCCCGCTTCGTGCCCACCGCCGGCGGGCGCACCGACCTCGGTGCTGATTTCTACGCCCCGCAGGCTGTCGTCGACGCTGACGGGGACCGGGTCCTCGTCTGGGGCTGGTCCTGGGAGGGCGCGGAGCGCAGCCAGGAGCAGACCGACGCGCAGGGCTGGGCGGGCACGCTCACTTTCCCGCGCGAGCTGCGCCTGGACGGGGAGGAGCTGCGCGCCGTGCCCGCCGCGGAGCTTGTCGCGCTGCGTGCTGAGGAATTGCCCGTTGAGGAGCTGCCCGTCGGCCGCGCGGAGGGCGGGGATGCTGGCGGCGAGGGAGTGCTCGATCTGCCGAGCCCGGCGCGTGCGGAGATCCGTTCGGCCGGCCCCGTGACCGTCGAGATCCTCGCGGAGGGCGGCCCCGCGCGCGAGGTCCTCGCCACCGACGACGGCCCGGCCACGCTCTTCCTCGACGCGAGCCTGCTGGAGCACCTCCCGGACGCCGCGACCCCGCGCACGGTGCGCTTCTATCCCGGCGAAGGGGACCGGGTGAGGGTGCGCGGTGCGCTTGAGTCGGCGTGGCGGCTCGAGGTGCCGACGCCCGAGAGCTGACTTCGAGAACCTGCAGGTCAACCCTCCGTGGGGGGGAAGCGGCGGAGATCGGAACGGGGAGTTCTCCCCCTCGCCGCCACCGTGCGGTGCTCCCTGCGCTCGACCCACAACGCGCTCGCACCGGCTCCACCGGGCAGCGCACCGACGGGGGAGTGGGTGTCCGATGCCGGACACCGCGACGGTGGACCGTGCCAGCGCACCGACAGACATCAGCGGCGCCAGCGCGCCGAGGGGCGACAGGGGGGCCGACGGTCGCACCTGCACCACGCGCCGCGCGTCTCGAGCCGCGCCTGGCGCCGGCCACGGGACGGCGCGCCCTGCTCGCCGGAGGGACGGTCCTCGCTCTGCTCGGCGCCCTCACGGCCTGCGACGACGAGAAGGGACCGGCGGTCCGCAGCCTGGACGACCTCGGCGTCCTTCCAACACGCATCGACCCCGATGCGTTCGCTTCGCTGACTCCTGAGGATCCGCGCGGCCTCAGCTGCTCCCTCACGAGGATCACGCTCCGCGGCGGCGAACAGCTCAGGGCCCTCACCAAGGACCGGGTCGCCGAGCTCACCGGCGAGAGCACCTCGGAGGAGCCGATCGAGGCGCCCGAGGGCGAGGGGTTCCTGCTCGTCGCCCTCGAGGGCGAGGAACCGCGGTGGATCAGCCAGGCGATCCCCGAGCCGCCCGTCGACCGCGTGATCGTGCGTCGTCCCGACGGGGAGGAGGCCTTCCCCGTGCCGATCGACCGGGTCCGGTCCGGGATGCTGCTGCGCACCGTCGCGGACCCGGCCCCGGATGACGCGGTGCTCGAGCTGACGGCGCTCGGCCGCACACAGCGGCTCAGCCTCGTCGACGGCGCGCTTCTCGACACCGATCTCCCCGATCTGGAGGGCCGCACCGTCCCCGGCTGGGCGGCGGAGGAGGCGCAGCTCCTGCTTGTCGTCGTGCAGGCGTTCCAGTCGCATCGCGCGCGGCCCGACGCCGAGCAGCTCCTGCTCCCGATGGACCTCTCCGGCTCCCGGCTCGTCCTCCCAGGCGGTGAGGAGCGGGAGGTGCTCGCCTTCCAGGACGCGCTGCACGCGCCGCCAGGAGCACGGACCGGCACCGACATCCGGCTGTGGTTCGAGATCTCCCTCGACCTGGCCTCCGCCGAGGTCCACGTCGCCGCGACGCCCTTCCCGCACCGGCTCCGGCCTGCTGTGGAGCTCGCCGGACGCCTTCCCTTCAGAGCTGCCCGAGCTCGCGCCGCTCCCCGAAGGGCGAGCGAGCTGCCTCGAAGTGCCTGGCCTGCGCTATCGCGTGCACGGCGCGCTGCGCATCCCGAGCTTCACACGGGCCGCCGCCCGGAATCTCGGCCTTCTCGACGGCGCCTCCGACGGGGACTCCGAGGACGACGAGGTCCGTGCTCCCGACGGCGAGGAGTTCCTGCTGGTCGAGCTGGGAGTCTGGGCCGCGGAGCTGATGCCCCCGGACCTCCCGGAGGTCGACGTGCGCCGGGAGGCCGTCGCCCTCGACGGATCGAGCACCGCGCTCGGCGAGGAGCCGATGCCGCTCGGTGGGACTCTCCGCGTCGTCCTCACTGTCCCGGACGATGCCGGGGCAGAGTCCCCGCAGCTGGAGGTCACCTGCGGGGACGTGGCGCAGCGCCTGAACCTCGAGGACGGCACCCGCGTCTCCTCCGACCTCGAGCACTGGTACTCGCACTGGTTTCAGGCCGTGCCCGCGCCGCGCTGGATCGAGCGGACCGACGAGCGCGTGGGGGAGGGGACTGTGCTCTGCGGGGCTGTCACTTCGATCGCGGTCGTTCCCGCTCTGCCCGACGGGACGTGGCCTGTTCCCGGCACCGTGCTGCTCGGCATCGGGATCACTGCCCCGCCGCCGACGACGGGCACCACAGCGCACTGCGCCGTCTCGATGCTCCTGCCCGGTGGGGACGAGGCGCCCGTGCTCGGTGAGGCGAGCTGGGAGGAGCTCACGGCCCCGAACACCAGCGCGCGGCTGTGGTGCGAGGTCCCGCATGATGCGGGTGAGCTGACCGTGCGGCTCGCGCTCGGCCTCACCACGGCCGAGGGTGAGCAGATCGACCTGGGAACGGAGGACGTCCCCGTGACACTGACCGCCATCGCACGCCCCGCGACGGACTGAACGACGGTGGCGAACGTACAGGTCAGAGCCCGCGCAGATCCTCGACGAGCGCCTCGGTCGCCTGCCCGGGACAGACGGGGAGCTCGAGGGTGCTGGTCGGCTCGCTGTCACGCCTCAGGATCATCGCCCCGGTAGGGGCGTCGCAGGCGAGCGGGGACTCAGGCATCAGAACCGCATTGACGCCGCGGAGCACGGCGATGGTCGACTCCTCGTCCAGCAGACGCTCGTTCTTGTCGCTCCCGGGCTCGAGCTCGTCTCCCCAGCCTGCGGGCGCCCGCTCGCCCGTGATCGACATCGGAACCCCACTCGCACCGCGACCGAGCTCGTATCTCTCGGCGCGTGCACCCTCCTCGGGGCCGTCGCCGCTCCAGGGCCGCACCTCGATCCGCCACATGACGCCCGGGACAGCGAGGGAGGGGACCTCCGCGCTCTGCGCCTCCTCCAGCGCGCGCAGGATCGCTCGTGGCGGCTCGTCCTCCGAGCAGTCCTCCACGGTCGAGGAATGCTCGTGGGAGCCGGTGACCTGCACCGTGACCATCGGGGCATCGGCGCACACGGCCTTGTCCCCCGGCGAGTCCTGCCAGACGATGTACTCCTCCGTGGCCGAGACGATCCGCTCGCGGTCCTCGGCGGTGAGCTCTTCCTCGACCGCGTACAGCTCCGTACCTCCCGGCATCGAGTACCGAGTGGTGAGCGTGTCCGGGCCGACCTCGAAGATGCGGGTCCCGAGGCGGCCGTAGACCCCCGCGACGGAGCTCGAGTAGGTGATCACGTCCTGCTCGTCCAGCGCGGGCGAGCCGCCGATCCCGGGGACCGTGATCCCGCAGCCCGTCAGGGTGAGCACGAGGGCCGCCGAGAGCACGGCGCTCCGTCGGCCGAAAAAACGTCTCATGGGTTCCTTTAAGAATTTTGGAGCGGCTCCCCCGAGCCGCGCGCTCAGCCTACCGAGGGCGCTCACGCAGGTCCACGCGTCTCAGCGCACCCCGAGCGGCAGCATCTCCGCGAGCGCCGCCTGCCAGGGCGCGTGGTCCCAGCCCTGCGCGGCGACCCAGTCGTCGTCGTAGTAGGTGTCGCTGTAGCGGTCCCCCGGATCGCACAGCAGCGTCAGCACGGATCCGGCCTCGCCCCGTGCGCGCATCTCGGTGACGAGCTGGGCTGAGGCGATGAGGTTCGTGCCCGTGGATGCGCCGACCCGTCGGCCCAGAAGCGTGGAGAGGTGCCGCGCCGCGGCGACCGAGGCGGCATCAGGCACCCGCAGCATCCGATCCACCACGCCGGGCACGAAGCTCGGCTCGACCTGCGGGCGACCGATCCCCTCGATCCGCGAGCCCTGGCCGGTGGTGAAGTCCGGGTCGTCGTTCACCCAGCCCTCGAAGAAGGCGGAGCCCTCCACGTCCGCGACGCACAGCGAGGTGGGCAGGGAGCGGTAGCGCAGCAGGCGTCCGAAGGTCGCGCTCGTCCCGCCGGTCCCGGCGCCCACCACGATCCAGCGCGGCACGGGATGCGGCTCGAGCTCGAGCTGGGACAGGGCGCTGACGGCGATCGAGTTGTTGCCGCGCCAGTCGGTGGCGCGCTCGGCGTGGGTGAACTGGTCCATGAACAGCCCTCCCCGCTCGTCGGCGAGGCGCTGCGCCTCCCGGGACATGTCCGCCGCGCCGTCGACCACATGGCACTGTCCGCCCGCGGCCTCGATCAGCGAGATCTTCCGGGCGCTCGTGCCGCGGGGGATCACGGCGACGAAGGGGATATCGAGCATCCGCGCGACGTGCGCCTCGCTCACCGCGGTGGAGCCCGAGGACGCCTCGATCACCGGCATTCCCGGCCGCAGCTGCCCGTTGACCAGTGCGAACAGGAACAGGGAGCGGGCCAGGCGGTGCTTGAGGCTGCC
>DAHVRS010000101.1 GCA_027322375.1 Brachybacterium sp.
GCAGTCGCTGGAACATGGTCCTCCCGGGGGGGGGGTGCGGCGCGGGTCGTCGGCTCCCTCCATCCCACCCGATGCGGAGGACCCGGCACCAGTGCGATCTGTCATCTCCTCCGAAGGGAGGAGACGCGCCGACGGTTCTCAGCACGCGAAGCCGTCGAGCACCTCGCGCACCACCGCGCCCGGGTCCGGCGCGTCCATCACCGCGCGCACGAGCGCGACGCCGGCGATGCCCGTGCGGGACAGTGCGGGAACGTCGGCCGCGGTGACATCGCCGATCGCGACGATCGGCAGCATCGTCGCGCGCACCAGGCCCGGATAGCCCTCCACGCCGAGCGGCTCCCGGCCGGAGTCCTTGGTGGGGGTGCGGCGGAACGGCCCGGCGCCGAGATAGTCGAGGTCGAAGGCGACCCCGGCGGAGTCGCGGACCAGGTCGAGCGTGCCGGTGGTCAGGCCGATCACCGCGTCATGGCCGAGCAGGGCGCGCGCATCCGCGACCGGCAGATCGTCCTGGCCGAGGTGCACGCCGTGGACATGCGCGCCCCGGGCCCGCGCGACCGCGGCGACGTCGGCCCGGTCATCGACCAGCACCTTCGTGGCGGGCCGGGCAGCCTTGACGGCGTCCGCGACGGCGAGGACCAGCTCGAGCAGCTCTGCGGTGCTCGCCTCCTTCGCCCGCACCTGCACCACCCCCGCGCCGGCGGCCGCAGCCTGCGCAGCGACGTCGACGGTGCGCCGGTCGGTGCCGGAGGTGACGAGATAGCAGCGCAGGTCCAGGGGGAGGGTCGTCATCGTCATCGTCCGATCTCGTCGAGGGCGTCCAGCAGGTGCATACGGAAGCTGCCCGGCCCGGTCGCGCGCTCCGCGGCACGCTCCCCGGCCAGGGCCATCCAGGTGGTCGCGGCGAGCGCGGCCTCCCAGGAATCCTCCACCATGCTCGCGCATGCCGCGGTCAGCGCGCCGAGCAGACACCCGGTCCCGGTCACGCGAGGCAGGAGCGCGCTGCCGCGGGCGAGGCGCGCGGTGCGGGTCCCGTCGAGGAGCAGATCCACCTCGCCGGAGACGGCGACGGCCCCGCCCGTGCGGCCCGCGACCTGGCGTGCCGCGGCCTCGGCGGCCTCGACGCGGGCGGTGGAGTCCGCGCCGCGCCCGCCGCCGTCGTGCCCGGCGAGGGTGAGGACCTCGGAGGCGTTCCCGCGCACCACCGTCGGCCGGCTGGCCAGCAGCTCGCGCGCGAGCGGAGTGCGCACCGGCGCGATCCCGATCGCGGTCGGATCCAGCACCCAGGGCCTTTCCTGCCGGGTTGCGACGTCGACCGTGGCGGGGATCGCGTCCATCGCGTCGGTGGAGAGGGTGCCGAGGTTGATCAGCAGCGCGTCGGCGAGGGTCGTGACCACGGGCGCCTCGGCGAGGGTCTCGGTCATCATCGGCCTGGCCCCGGCGGCGAGCAGCCCGTCCGCGACCAGCGACATCGATACCGTCGCGGTGATGCAGTGGACGAGCGGCGCCCCCGCCCGCACCGCCTCGAGCACGGGCAGCACGCGCTCGAGGTCGGGGTCAGTGCGGGGGTCGCTCATCGCGTGACCTCCTCGAGAGGCGCGTCGAGCTCGCGCGGTCCGAGCCTCGGCCCGAGCCGCGCCCCGACGATCACGAGCAGCCCGCCGAGCACCACCATCCCGATCACGGTCCCATCCCGCCCCAGCCACGGTTCGAGCGCGGGGACGTAGAAGGGGTACAGCGCCGGCAGCACGAGGGAGAGGCTGTACGCGGAGCCGTACCCGGTGGAGCGCACCTCGGCGGGGAACCGCTCGGAGAGATAGGCGGCGATCGGCCCGTAGCCGGAGACCGTCGCAGCCTGCAGCAGCGCAGCGAGGAGGGCAGCGACGGCGAGCGTCGGCGCGTGCACCGCGCCCCACCACAGCAGCGGGCCCAGCAGCATCGCGGACACGCCCCAGCAGGTGAGCAGCCGGCGCCTGCCCACGAGGCTCGAGAGGTGCCCGGCGACCGCCATCGCGAGTGCCTGCGCGATCGCGGCGATGCCCATCACGACGGGCACAGCGGAAGCGGTGAGCGAGGAGTCGGTGCCGAGTCGCGCGGTGAGCAGCAGGACTGTCGAGTCGGTGAGCAGCCACAACCCTGTCATCAGCACGAATGCCGCCCAGAACGCCCCGGCCCAGCGTCCGCCCAGCACAGCCCGCAGCCGCGGGGGTCGGGTCGTGGCAGGCGCGGCGGCGCTGCGCACCGGGGCGTCGACCACGTGCCGGCTGTAGTAGATGAGCATTCCCACAGAGAGCGCCGCGCCGACCACGAACAGGACCCGCCACCCCCACGCCGCGTACTGCGCGGGGCCGAGGAGCGCGAGCGTCAACGCGACGGTGAAGGCGATCGCGGCCTGCGCCCACGGCGCCATCGAGAGGATCAGCCCGCTCATGAGCCCGCGCCGGCGCGGCGCGGACCACTCCATCGCGAGCGGGATCGCGGCCGAGTACTCCCCGGCCACGAAGATCCCGCACAGGAACCGCAGCACGAGGATCAGCACCACGGTCCCGGGGCCCAGCAGCGCATGCGTGGGCGTGGCTGCGATCGCGAGGGCGCATAGTGCGGTGCCGGCGATCGCGACGCGGGTGGTGCGGGTGCGGCCCAGCCGGTCCGCGAGGCGCCCGAACACGACACCGCCGGCGGGCCTGCCGAACAGCATCGCGACGATGATCAGCGCCCCGGTGGACGCGGTCGCGGCCGGCCCGGCGAGCACGAGCATCGCCGGTGCCAGCGCTGTGACCGGCAGGAACACGTGGATGTTGTCGATGAGGTTCCCGACCACTCCAGCCCGCAGCGCCGCCCTGCCCTCGGGCGGGAGCGATGCCGCGGCTCGCGGAGTCTTGGACGAGGAGGAGGACGAGGACGCGGACGAGGTGGCGGTGACGTCGGCGCTCATCGCGCGGCTCCTGCCGCCAGCTCAGCGCTCACCGCAGCGAACGCCGCCGGATCCACCCGCCGCGCCTGCTCGAAGAACTCCAGCTCATGACGGCACGCGAGGAGATACGCGTGCGCAGCCGCCGCCCGGTCCTCGGCCGAAGCCGCCGCGAGCGCCTCCTCGACGACGGCGAGCGCGCCCCGCACCCCCTCGACGAATCCGGGATCGCGATACGTCAGCAACCACGCCGCATAGGGATGCTCGGCTGGCACCTCCGGCAGACCGGCCCCCACCTGCGCGTACAGCCAGAAGCAGGGCAGCGCCGCCGCAGCCCCCACCACATACCGGTCCCCGAGCGCCCTCGCGAGCAGGAAGTCGGTGTACGCACTGGTCACAGGGCCGACGGGTACCTCTGTACTGGCTGGCCGCTGCCCGAGCCAGTCGCGGTGCAGCGCCATCTCGGTCTCGAGGCAGTGCCGCGAGGACTCCGCCCAGAACCTGCGCGCCTCAGCCCCAGGCGCTCTGTCCGCGAGCGCGGTAAGCGCGCGGGAGTAACGCTGCAGGTAGTGCGCATCCTGCGCCAGGTAGAAGGAGAACTGCCCCTCCGGCAGGCTCCCGTCCACGAGCGCGCCGACGAACCCGCTCTCACCGATCTGCGCGGCGAGCGACGCTCCCGCCGCCCACAGCGCCTGCGTCCACGGGCCGGCGGGCGCCACCGCAGCAGCAGGCACCGGGCCACTCGCATCCGCGGGACCAGCCGCGAGCTCCTCCGGCCGCTCCCACCTCGTCGGCACCGCGTCGGCCGCGAACCAGGGCTCGGCCGACCCCGCCGCAGCGAGCCTCCGCGCCCGACGCGCATGGTCGACGGGACCGTGACCGCTGCCCACCTGCTGTGCGGCGCCGTGCACGATCGCCTCGTGCAGCCAGTCCGTCACCCGGGCGAGTGCGACCGGCGGGGCATCCCCAGCGCCGAGCCGGGTGGCGAGCGCCGCCGCGAGCGAGCAGCCGGTGCCGTGCGTGGCGCGGGTGTCCACGCGCGGCGTCGCGGTGCGGTGGCGGGTCCCGTCGGGGGAGACCCAGGTGGTGGACACCTCCCGGTCCGTCAGGTGCCCGGTCTTCACGAGGACCGCGACGCCGGTCTCTGTCGCCCAGTCCTGTGCCTGCGTGAGGGCTTCGTCCTCGTCGCGGGCCAGCGGCTTCCCGGTGAGCACGGCGAGCTCGTCGATGTTCGGGGTGACCACGGTCGCGAGGCGGCAGAAGCGCAGCATCGCCTGCTCCGCCTCGGGCGCGAGGAGTCGATCGCCGCTGGTCGCGACCATCACCGGGTCGATGACGAGCACGGGCGGGCGATGGGTTCGTACCCACTGCTCGATGAGGTCGATGATCTCCGCGGTCGCGAGCATGCCGGTCTTGACAGCGTCGAGTGTGACGTCGTCGGAGACCGCGGCGAGCTGCGCGGCGAGCGTCGCGAGAGGTGGCAGGTGGATGTCGCGCACCCCGTGCGTGTTCTGCGCGACCACCGCGGTCACCGCCGCCATCCCGCAGCCGCCTGCAGCAGTGATCGACTTCAGATCCGCCGCAGTGCCGGCGCCCCCTGTCGGATCGGTCCCGGCGATGGAGAGGACGCGCGGGCCCGACGGAGCGATATGCGCAGGGGAGCCGTGGGCAGCGGCGCCAGAATGGGCGACGTCGCGAAAACGGGCAGGCGAAATATGGTTGCAAGGATCCGAGCTCATGCGGACATCCCTTCGCTAGTACGAACTAGATCAGGTTCCACGGGTGTGATCTCAGCGCGTCTCGCGCACCCCGTGTCCAGCCGCCGAGTGTAGGCCACCTCCTCTCCTGTCGGTCGATCGCGCCGCTGCATGGACCTCGAACGGACTGCTGTGCGCACCCTGGACGGGCTGCTGCGCGCACCCTGGACGGGCTGCTGCATGGACTCCAAATGGGCAGTGCGCGGCCGGCGACGAGGCTCAGCGCACCACAGACTCGACCCGAGGGCACGCGACCCCGAAATGCTGTGGACAATTCTGTGGATAAATCATCGTCCGCGCTGTGGATAATGCTGTGGATAAGTCGCGATGTGGAGGGAGGGGGTGATTGTGGAGGGCTGAAGCGGTCCAGATTCAGGACTCGATCAGAAAGTTATCCACAATGCGCCGAGTCCCTTTCGGTCAGGCGCTCGAATCACTACGCTGGGGTGAGCAGGAGCCGCTCGGCAGCAGCGCCGCGCACTGCGCATCCGATGGGGGAGGAGGGTCCGATGAGCACCACAGAACTGGGCCCCTCCGCGAGCGACCTCCCCGAGGATCGCGACCGCGAGCGCGACGCTGAGGAGGCACTCCTCGCCTCCCTCCCGTACCGCCTGCGCGATGTGGTCGCCCGCTCTCCGCGCACCCGCGACTCCCTCCCTTCCCGCGGTGGCTGCGCCGACGATCCCCAGCTCAGCGATGCCACGCAGCGGGTCTGGGACGCCGAGCACGCCGTCGCGCAGGCCCAGGCCGCGCAGTATCGGGCTCTGGCCGCTCTGCACGAGCTGGACGGCGAGTACGAGGAGGTGACTGAGCTCGACGAGGTCGACACCCTGCGCGCCGCCCTCGGCCTCCGCGTCTCCCGCAGCGCCGCCAGCTGGTACCTCCGCGACGCCTACCAGGCCGTGCATCATCTTCCCCGCGCCCTCGCGCGGCTGGAGTCGGGGGAGCTTCCGTCGGCCTGGTTCCAGCGGATGCTGCGCTCCGCGCGCCCGCTCTCCGATGCGTCCCGTCAAGATCTCGACCGGGTCATCTCCACCTGGTCGGCGGATATCAGCCCCGAACGCTTCTTCACGCTTCTGCGCGCGCTCGTCGAGCACCTCCGCGCCCGTGAAGACCGCCCTTCCGCCTCGGAGGCATTCGAGCGCCGAGTGGAACTCCTTCCTTCGACGACCCCGGGAACGGGAATCCTCCAGATCGTCGGGCCGGTCCCCGAGATCCTCGCGCGGTGGAAGTCTCTGGACGAGTCCGCGCGCGCGGTCCAGGCCGGTCAGCGCGCTGCCGTCCGCGACGGCACTCCCATTCCGCACGACCCCGACGGGAAAGTCCTCGAGACCGGCCGCACCACCTCGCTCTCCGAGCTGCGCTACCGCCTCCTCGAGGCCGCCGCGCTCGACACCGACGGCATCGACGTCCCGGCCTCCCGCTTCCGCCCGAACGTCACCGTCCCAGTGCTCACCCTCGCCGGTGCGTCCGATGAGCCCGGCATGCTCGACGGGGTCACCCCGCT
>DAHVRS010000122.1 GCA_027322375.1 Brachybacterium sp.
TGCGGGCGGGACCCGCACGCAGATGGAGGAGGTGCTCGGCGCGCCGATGGATGAGCTCGCCGCCGCCGCGAACACCCTCGCGCAGCTGCTCGCGCAGGTGGGCGACGCCGAGCGGGAGGAGGCCGACGAGGAGGCCCCCGAGCCCGCCCGTGCCTCGCTCGTCAACGGCACCTGGATCCAGGAGGGCTTCGAGGTCGAGGAGAGCTTCCTCGAGGACCTCGCCACCTGGTTCGGCAGCGGCGTCTTCGAGGCGGACTTCATCGAGGACCAGCCCCGGGAGAAGGCCCGCGAGCGGATCAACGACTGGGCCGAGGAGAGAACCGGCGGGCTCATCGAGGAGCTGCTCGCCGAGGACATGCTCACCGCGACCACCCGCCTCGTGCTCGTCAACGCCCTCCACCTCAAGGCCGCCTGGTCCGACACCCTCAGCACGAGCACCGGCCCCTTCACCACCGCCGCGGGGGAGGAGCTCGAGGTCGACATGCTCAGCGGCGACGGCACGGGCTGGTACGAGGACGCGCTATGCCGCGCGACGAGCCTGACCACCTACGGCGGGGACCTCCGTCTCGCCCTCGTCCAGCCCGTCGACGACCTCGACGCCCTCCTGGACGGCTGGGCCTCCGCGGGATCGGGGGAGGGCCTCGCCGCTCTCCTCGCCGGCCTCGACGAGCCCGGACCCGCGGTACGGCTGACCGTGCCTGCGCTCGACGTCGGCTGGGACGACTCGCTGAAGGATGTGCTCGAGGGAATGGGGATGACCGCCCCGTTCTCCGGCGCCGACTTCTCCGGCGTCACGAAGGCGGCGGACCTCGAGATCCAGGACGTGGTGCAGAAGGCCGTGCTCACGATCGACGAAGAGGGGATGGAGGCCGCCGCAGCCACCGCCGTCGTGGTCGGCGAGTCCTCCGCTCCGCTCGAGGAGGAGGAGCTCGTGCTGGACGCGCCTTTCGCCCTCGTCGCCTACCACCACAGCTCCCGGGCCCCGCTCGTCGTGGGCTGGATCGGAGACCCGACGCAGACCCGCTGACCTCAGCGCACCCGCCGGCCGCCCACGAGCGGGCGCAGCCCACCCGTCGGCCGCCCACGTGCGGGCGCAGCCCGCCCGGCGGCCGATCCCGGAAAACCTCTCGCTCCCCGCCTCCGTCCGTGAAACGCTCCACGGATGGGGATCTTCGCGGTGGGCGTGTGGAGCATGCGGCAGGCCTGGGCGGCGGCGCCGCGGATGGTCGCGCTGGCGGCTGTGCTCGCCCTGCTCGTCGCGGCGGTGCCCTCGCTGCAGGTGGTGCTGCTGGCGTCGTTCGTCGCCGCGCTCACCGGGGCGGACGCCTTCGCGGACGTGCTCACCCCCTTCGCGGGGCTCGTGCTGCTCATCGCGTTCACCGGGCCGATCGAGGCGATCGCGGGGACGCTCCAGTGGAGGGTCGTGGACCTCATCGGGCTGCGCGCCAAGCAGGAGGTCGCCGACACGCTCGCGACCCTGCCGCCCACCGTCCTCGCGGACCCGGCCGCGGCGGCGGACATCGAGGCCGGGAACAAGGCCGCCGAGGACGAGCTCGCCTTCCTCTACCCCTTCGTGCTCAGCCTGCTGCGGGACATCCTCGCCGTGGTCGGCGTCTTCCTCACCCTCGCCACTATGAGCCCGCTCGCGGCCGTGCTCGTGCTGGTCTCCCTGTTCCCGATGCTGTTCGCCTCCCAGCGCATCACCTGCATCAACGCCCGCATATGGACGGACGTGGGCAAGCTCTACTGGCGCTCCCGCTACCTCCATCAGCACCTGGTCACCACGGCCTCCTCGATCGAGCTCACCTCGCTGGGTGCGAACCGGCAGATCTCCGACAAGGTCACCGAGGCCATCGCCCGCGTCACCGACCGCAAGGCCGAGACCTACGTGCCGATGCTCCGCTGGCGCCTGCTGGCCGGCGGGGCGACCTCGCTCCTGCTGGCCGGCGCGCTCGCCGCGCTCATCGTCGGCGTCCACTACGGCCCGGCCGCCGCCGGCGGGGTGTACGGGGTGATGGCGGCGATGGGGGCCGTCGGCTCGCTCGGCGGCAACCTCGGCGAGATCGTCGAGGGCGGCGCCCCCTTCGAGCGCTACCGGGTGCTGCTCGCGATGCGCCGCGAGGCGCGCGAGCCCACGATCGCCCCCGAGGCGCTCTCCCTCGTGACCGCCGGCGTCACCCACACCTACGAGGGCAAGGACGCCCCCGCCCTGCAGGGCCTGGACCTGCGGATCGACAAGGGCAGCGTGGTCGCGCTCGTGGGCGTCAACGGCGCCGGCAAGACCACCGCCGTCAACTCGATCGTGGGCACCCTCGACCCCGAGGGCGGGACCATCGCGATCGACGGCCGCACCCGCGAGGACATGCCGTTCCAGGAGTGGGTGGGCCACTTCGGCACCCTCACCCAGGAGTTCGGCCGCTACGAGCTCACCGTGCGGGAGTCGCTGATGCCGGGCACCCCGCGCAGCGACGTCACCGACGAGGAGCTGTGGCGGGCGCTCGAGGCCGCGAACGCGGCGGGCATGGTCCGCGGCTTCACCGACGGGCTCGACCAGCAGCTCGGCTCGCAGTGGGACGGCGGCGTGGGTCTCTCCGGCGGGCAGTGGCAGCGGATCTCGCTCGCCCGCATCCACCTGCGGAACGCGCCCATCTGGATCCTCGACGAGCCCACCAGTGCGATCGACGCCGAGGCCGAGCAGGACATCTTCCGCGAGCTGCAGCGCTCGAAGGCGCAGCGGATCACGATCGTCGTCTCCCACCGCGCCTGGACCCTGCGCGGCATGGACGAGATCCTCGTGATCGACGAGGGGCGGGTCGTCGAGCGCGGCCGCTACGACGAGCTGCTCGCCACCGGCGGCCGCTTCGCGGAGATCTTCGCCGAGCAGGCCGGCTGACCCCGCGGGGCCGGCGGGATCCGCAGGGCCGACGGGGCAGGCGGGTTCGCCCCCGACGGGGCGGCCGGCCGCCGCGCCCGTCCGCGAGTCGCACTCGCCCCGGCACCCGTCGGCTGACACACTGGCGCAAACCGTTTCACTGCCGAGAGGATCGACGACGATGTCCGCCGCACTCACCCCCACCCCGGACGGCTTCCTCCGCCACGGGGAGCCGCACCTGATCGTCTCCGGGGCAATGCACTACTTCCGCGTCCACCCCGAGCAGTGGACGGATCGCCTGCGCCGCCTGGTCGCGATGGGCTGCAACACCGTGGAGACCTACGTGGCCTGGAACGTGCATCAGGCCGCGCCGGGGGAGACCAGCCTCGAGGGCTTCGCGGACCTGGGCCGCTTCCTCGATCTCGCTGCGAAGGAAGGGCTGGACGCGATTGTGCGCCCCGGCCCCTACATCTGCGCCGAATGGGAGAACGGCGGCTTCCCCGGCTGGCTGCTCGCCGACCGGAACATGGGGCTGCGCCACCGGGACCCGGCCTATCTCGCCCACGTCGACGCCTGGTTCGACGAGCTGATCCCGGTGATCGCCGCCCGGCAGACCTCCCGCGGCGGGAACGTGCTCATGGTGCAGGTCGAGAACGAGTACGGCAGCTACGGCGATGACCGCGCCTATCTCGAGCATCTGCGTGACGGGCTCCTCGCGCGCGGCATCGACGAGCTCCTGGTGACCTCCGACGGGCCCGCCCGCATGTGGCTGACCGGCGGCACCGTCGACGGGGCGCTCGCGACCGTGAACTTCGGCTCCCGAGCCCTCGAGGTCCTCGCCATGGCCGAGGAGGAGCTGCCCGACCAGCCGCAGATGTGCATGGAGTTCTGGAACGGCTGGTTCGACCACTGGGGCGAGGAGCACCACGAGCGCACCGGCGAGAACGCCGCCAGCGAGCTCGCGGACATGCTCGGCGCTGGCATGAGCGTGAACTTCTACATGGCCCACGGCGGCACGAGCTTCGGCCTGCGGGCCGGCGCCAACCATGACGGCGCCCTGCAGCCCACCACCACCAGCTACGACTACGACG
>DAHVRS010000137.1 GCA_027322375.1 Brachybacterium sp.
AGCAGGTCCAGGTCGCCGGGGTTGATGGTGCCGCGCTCGAGCACGGGGCCGCGCAGCCAGTCCACGAGCCCCTGCCAGTAGTCGCGGCCCACGAGCACGACGGGGAACATCTCGATCTTGTGGGTCTGCATGAGGCACAGCGCCTCGAACAGCTCATCGAAGGTCCCGAAACCGCCGGGCATCACGACGAAGCCGCTGGAGTACTTCACGAACATCGTCTTGCGGACGAAGAAGTACCGGAAGTCCACGCCGAGGTCCACGTACGGGTTCAGGCCCTGCTCATGGGGCAGCTCGATGCCGAGGCCCACGGAGACGCCGCCGGCCTCCTTCGCGCCGCGGTTGCCGGCCTCCATGATCCCGGGGCCGCCGCCGGTGATCACCGCATAGCCCAGGTCCACCACGCCGCGCGCGATCTCGCGGGCGCAGATGTAGTCGGGATGGTCCTCGCTCAGGCGGGCCGAGCCGAAGATCGAGATGGCCGATCCCAGCTCGCCGAGCGCGTCGAAGCCCTCGACGAACTCGGACTGGATCCGCAGGGCCCGCCACGGGTCGGAATGGAGCCAGTCGGCGGGCCCCTTCTCCTCGAGCAGCCCCTGGTCGGTGGTGCGCCGGGGGCGCTGGGCGCCGGCCATGGTGACTGGGCCGGAGCGGTAGCGTTCGCGTTCCTCAGGTGTCATGACCCGAGCGTATCCCCGGGCTCAGGCAGCGGTGACCAGGAACCGCCGCAGCGCGGCGAGGGCGTCGCGCAGCTCCTGGCAGTCCACGTGCTCGTCATCGGCGTGGGCGAGCAGCGGGTCACCGGGCCCGAAGTTCACCGCCGGGGTGCCGAGCGCCGAGAAGCGGGCCACGTCCGTCCAGCCCTGCTTCGCAGCGACCGGCACGTCTCCGCCGAGGGCGGCGAGGAAGTCCTGCGCGGCGGGCGCGGCGAGGCCGGGCAATGCGCCGCCGGCCGCATCGGTGACCTCGATCGTGACGTCCAGGCCCTTGAGGACCTCGCGCACATGCGCCTCGGCCTCGGCGACGGAGGTGTCCGGCGCGAAGCGGTAGTTCACGGTGACGGAGGCCCTGTCGGGGATGACGTTCCCGGCGATCCCGCCGCTGATCGTGACGGCGTTCAGGCACTCGCGATACTCGAGCCCGTCGATCATGGCGCGGCGGGCGGTATAGCTCGCGAGACGCTCGAGGACAGGGGCGAGGTGGTGGATCGCGTTGTCTCCCACCCAGTCCCGGGCGGAGTGGGCGGCGACGCCGCGGGCGCTCACCTCGAGCTTCATCGTGCCCTTGCAGCCGCCCTCGACGCCCGCGGAGGTGGGCTCGGCGAGGATCGCGAAGTCCGCCTGGAGGTGCTCGGGATGCTCGGCGGCGAGGCGGGTGAGGGAGTTGTCCGCCGCGGCGACCTCCTCATGGTCGTAGAACAGCCAGGTGAGGTCGGTGGGAGCATCGTCTGCCTCGACCGCGAGGCGCAGCAGCATCGCGACCCCGCCCTTCATGTCCACGGTGCCGCGGCCCCACAGCTCCTCCCGGCCATCAAGCATGCGCCGGGTCGCGGGCAGGCTCCCCTCGGCGAGCGGGACCGTGTCCAGGTGCCCGGCCAGCAGCACGCGACGGGGCAGGCCCCGGTCGGTGCGGGCGATGACGGTGTCGCCGTCGCGCAGGACCTGCAGGTGCGGGGCGTGGCTGCGCAGCGCCTGCTCGATCGCATCGGCGAGCGCGCGCTCGTTCCCGGAGACGGACTCGATGTCGACGATCGCGGCGGTGAGGTCGACGATGTCGGCGCGCGGATCGAGCGGGACTGGGTCGAGGGCGGGGGCAGCGGGGCTGGGCATGGGCGTCATCGTGCCACGTCCCCTGCGAGCGCCCCGCCCGGTTCCACGAGCGCTGCGCTGGGATCGGTGAGCGCTCCCCCGGCGCGGGCGAGGCGGAGCGCGACCGCTTCGGCGTGGCGCAGCAGCTGCGGGGAGGCGCCCGGCTCGGCGGTGATCGCGGAGCCCGGCTGCGCGGTGGTGACGGGGACGCCCACGAGAAGGCGCCGCTCGTAGACGGTGCCGTCGGTGCCGATGGGCGCGTACAGGCCGTCCACGGCGATCGAGCCGGTCAGCAGGCGGCGCCGGGTGCCGCGGGAGGCCCAGGAGTCCTTCTGCGCCTCGCCCCGCTCCCGCCACGCGCCGAGCAGGGGGCTGCGATAGGCGGGCAGGTCCACGGGCGGCAGGTGCGCCTCGAGCACCCCGTCGCAGAGGATGACGGGCGAGCCGGCTCCGCGGACCGCGAAGCGTCCGGCCT
>DAHVRS010000140.1 GCA_027322375.1 Brachybacterium sp.
AAGGCTCCCGTGGAACACAGCAGCCGCATCTCAGTGCTCGCCTCCCGGCTCGGCGCCGGCAGCGCCCCCGGTCTCGGATTCGTGCGGCGCGAGCTCCTCGGGCCCGTTCTCGAGCAGGTGCACGAAACCCTCCTCGTCCAGGATCGTCAGCCCCAGGTCGCGGGCCTTATCGGCCTTCGAGCCGGCGTTCTCGCCGACCACCACGTAATCGGTCTTCTTGGAGACCGAGCCGGAGGCCTTCCCGCCGCGGGAGATGATCGCCTCCTTCGCGCCGTCGCGGGTGAAGGCCTCCAGCCCTCCGGTGACCACCACCGTGAGCCCCTCGAGGGTTCTCACGAATCCTTCGGTGACCTCGTCGGCCATCCGGACCCCACTGGCCTCCCAGGCACGCACCAGCGCGTCGTGCCAGTCGACGGCGAACCATTCGCGCACGGACTCGGCGATCACCGGGCCCACCCCATCGGTCTGGGCGAGGTCCGCCTCGCTCGCCGCACGGATCGCGTCCATCGATCCATAGGCAGTGGCCAGGGACCGCGCGGCGGTGGGGCCGATGTGGCGGATGGACAGGGCCACCAGCACCCGCCACAGCGGCTGGGACTTCGCCTTCTCCAACTCCTCGATCAGCTTCGAGGTGTTGGCGGCGGCGCGCTCCTGGCCGACCTGCTTCCAGACCGCCTCACGCTTGTAGTGGCGCCATGCGGGCCGGGACCAGAACACGGGGTGCACGCGCCAGTCGCCCGTGGGTTCGCCGTCCCGGCGCTCGGGCTGCCACACGAACACCTCCCGCAGATCGTCCGCGGTCAGGTCGAACAGGTTGTCGCCGATGCGCACCACAGGCTCCTGCGGCGCGGGCAGGGCCGGATCGTCCTCCGCCGTGATCCGCAGCAGGGGCACCCCATCGGTGCCCGAGGTGACCTCACCGTTCTTGACCACCACGAAGGCCTCGGAGGCAAGGTCCGCCTCGGAACGCACCGGCAGATGCACAGCGCGTCCGTCGCGCAGCGCGGCCATGGCTTCCTCGCGCCGTTTGTCGGGGTCGGTCAGGGCGATCGCGGATTCCTCCCCGAGGGATTCGATGTCGAAGGCACCGCGGGAGGCGGCGTGCTCGATGCGTCCGGTGACCTGGGCGGGGCAGTCCTTGGTGTTGGGGCAGCGCCAGTCCTTGTCGCCCTCGCGGGCGGGACGGATCGCAGTGCCGCAGGAGGGGCAGTGCTCGGGCATCACGAAGGCCCGCTCGGTGCCATCGCGCAGCGCCTCGACCGGGGCCAGGATCTCGGGGATCACGTCCCCGGCCTTGCGCAGGACGATGGTGTCGCCGATGAGCACTCCCTTGCGTTCGACCTCGAACTGGTTGTGCAGGGTCGCCAGCTCCACGGTGGAGCCGGCCACCTTCACCGGCTCCATCACGCCGAAGGGGGTCACGCGTCCGGTGCGCCCGACGTTGACCTGGATGTCGAGCAGCCGGGTGGTGACCTCCTCGGGCGGGTACTTGTACGCGATGGCCCAGCGCGGCGCCCGCGAGGTCGATCCCAGGGCGCGCTGCTGGGCGAAGGAGTCGACCTTGATGACGATCCCGTCGATCTCGTGTTCGACGTCGTGGCGGCGGTCGCCGTGGTCGGAGATATAGGAGCGCACCTCCTCCAAGGAGGTCAGCACTCTGGTGTGGGGTGAGGTGGGCAGGCCCCATTCCGCCAGCTGCTCGTAGACCTCGGACTGGGAGGCGAGGGTGATCCCTTCGTGCACGCCGATGCCGTGCACGTACAGCTCCAGAGCCCGCGAGGCGGTGATCGAGGGGTCCTTCTGGCGCAGCGACCCGGCGGCCGTGTTGCGGGGGTTGGCGAACTCGGCCAGTCCGGCCTCCCGCCGTTCTGCGTTCAGCGCCTCGAACTCGGTGGTGGGGTAGAACACCTCGCCGCGCACCTCCAGCAGAGCGGGCGGGTCGTCGGTGGCGAGCCGGTGGGGCACGCCGGCCAGGGTGCGGATGTTGGCGGTCACGTCCTCCCCCACCCGTCCGTCCCCGCGGGTGACGCCGCGCAGCAGCTGTCCGTTCTCGTAGACCAGGGAGATGGCCAGGCCGTCGATCTTGAGCTCGGTGAGGTAGCGGACCTCGGCCGCCTGCCCGCCGACCCCCTCGACGACCCGTGCCGCCCAGGCGTCGATCTCCTCCAGCTCGAAGGCATTGTCCAGGCTCATCATGCGCTGGATGTGCGGGGTGGGGGTGAAGCCCGCCGCCACCGCGCCGTGGACGGTCTGCGTGGGCGAGTCCGCCTTGGCCAGCTGAGGGTTGTCCGCCTCGAGCTGCCGCAGCTCCAGCTCGAGCCGGTCGTAGTCGGCATCGGCCATGGTCGGTGCGTCGTGGATGTAGTAGTCCTCGATCGCCTGCTCGATCTGCGCGGTCAGCTCGGCGATGCGCTGCTGGGCTTCGGCAGCGCCGGAGTTCTCGGTGGGCTGGGGATCTGACACTGCTGCGTTCACCCGCACATTCTGACTCATCCGCCCGCAGGGGGCACGTCCGACGGCGCGTCAGCCGCGCGCGGTGGCCCCGCGCAGGGCACGCAGGGACGGCTCGAGACGCTCGGGCGGGGGACCGTCCCAGACCGCTCGCAGGGAGCGCCGCAGGTTCACACCGCGCACGGGGATCCGCACCAGACGCCCCTCGCGCAGGTCCGCTGCCACCACCAGCTCGCTGAGCAGCGCACAGCCCGCTCCCCCGGCCACGGCCGTGCGCACCGCAGCGTTGGAGTGCAGGACCATCGCCGGCTCGGCGACCGGACGGGGCGCCAGAGCGGTGGCCAGGACCTCGCGGGTTCCCGATCCCTCCTCGCGGACGATCAGGGCGGTCGCGGCGAGCTGCTCGGCGTCGACTCCGGAGCTGCGGATGCTCTCGTCCTCGGCCCAGGGATGGATGGGGGCGACCACGGCGACCAGATGGTCGTGGCCGATCACGCATGAGTCGAGATCACCGGGCGTCTCGCCGCCCTCGATGAACCCGAGGTCGGCCCGCGCGCGGCGCAGGGCCGAGATCACGCCGGCGGTGTTCTCCACCTCGAAGGTCGCGGGCACTCCCGGCAGCTCGGCGGCCAGGGATGCGAGGAAGATCGGCATCAGGTGCTCGGCGATGGTCTGGGAGGCGACGATGCGCACCGGTCCGTGACCGGCCGAGTACCGGACCTGCTCGACCAGGCCGTCGGCCGCGTCGAGCACGCGCCGTGCATGCTCGATGGCCACCCGCCCCTCCGCCGTGGGTTCGGAGCCACGGGCGCCGCGGTCGAAGACACGCACCCCGAGCCGCCTCTCCAGCCGCGAGAGCTGACGGGAGGCGTTGGGCTGGGCGATGCCCAGGGCGGACGAGGCCGCCGAGAGGCTGCCCAGCTCGGCGACGGTGACCAGGAGCTCGAGGGAGTCCAGGTCGGGGCGTGTGACGTGACTGCGAAACCCAGACATATCCGTGATGATATGACCTGCAGCGGATCGGGGACTACCGCCCGCGGCCTCGGAGCACGACGGTGGGACGCGTGCCTTTTCCAGCTCGAACCCGTATACCTTCCCCGGCCCCGGCGGCCGGCTCCCGCCCTTCCCTGCCCCGCCGCATCGGCCCGGGCCTGTTGCTGAGCCTCGCCGTCGGGGCCTTCACGCTCGCCTTGTCCCACATCATCCCGGCGGCCTCCCCCGCGCTGGTGGCGATCGTGCTCGGCGCGCTCGCGGCCAACACGGTGCTACGGCGCCCCGCGACGGAGAAGGTGCTGCTGCCCGGCCTGCGGGTGTCCTCCCGCACGGTGCTGCGGATCGGGATCGCACTACTGGGCCTGCAGCTGGCGCTGGGTGATGTCCTGGAGCTGGGGCCGCTGACGCTGTTGACCGTGGTCGCGGTGGTCGGACTGGGCATGGGTGCCGGACTGTTGGCCGGACGCCTGCTTCACCTGCCTCTCACGCAGACGATCCTGGTCAGCTGCGGCTTCTCGATCTGCGGCGCGGCCGCCGTCGCGGCGGCGAGCTCGGCCCTGGAAGGGACCGCCCGAGGTGCGCGCGATGACCGCGAGCAAGATCGCTCTGTGCAGGCGGAGCGTGGCGGAGTGCAGCTGGAGACCCAGACCGCCACCGCGATCGCCCTGGTGGTGCTGTTCGGGACGCTGATGATCCCTCTGGTCCCGCTCCTGGCGGTGGCTCTGGATCTGCCGGCTCCCGGCTCCGGCACCTGGGCCGGAGCCTCGATCCTCGAGGTCGCGCAGGTGGTGGCGGCGGGCAGCATGATGGGCACGGATGCACTGGGCACGGCGGTCCTGGTCAAGCTCGCCCGGGTGCTGATGCTGGCCCCGGTGATCGCGATCGTGACCGCGGTGATGCTCCGCGCCGCTTCGACCCGGCGCGGCTCCGCGGAGCATCGCGACGACCTCCCGCAGGAGGGTGGGTCGCCCGCACGGGTCGACAGGGCCCGTCCGCCGATCATGCCGATGTTCGTGCTCGCCTTCCTCGTCGCGGTCGGGGTCCGCTCGCTGGGGATCGTGCCGTCGCCGGCGCTCGATCTGCTCTCCACCGTGCAGGCACTGCTGCTGGCATCGGCGATGTTCGCGCTCGGCACGGGGTTGCGGGCCGATCTGCTGCGTCAGGTCGGCGGTCGCCCGGTCGCCCTCGCAGCGATCCTGGCCGTGGTCGTCCTGGCCGTCGGCCTGGCAGGAGCGCTGGTGGCGGTCTGACGCCGGCTCCGGTGCCCCTTCGCCGGTGGAGTGCCGACACGGGCGGCGCCCCTCCGCCGGCGCAGGGCCGGCACGGGCCGTGAGGGCGGGCCGGATGAGCGGGCGAGCTGGTGTCTGCCGCTGGCCGGAGCGAGGTCGGGCGCGATCAGCTCTCGACGCGCTCGGCCCAGGCCGGTGCTGCTCGCAGCAGCGCCTCGAGCCCTGGTTCGTCCAACAGAGTATGGAGGCCGGGCTGCGCGGAGGGGTCCACGCGTCCGGCGTGCACGTCGTGGGAAGCTCCAGTGTGGGCGATCAGCCCGAAGCCGGCGGCCTGCGCCGAGCTGTAGCCGAGCCGGCGCCAGGTCTCCAGCACCTGGTCCAGCTCGTCGGCCATCCCGCCGCCCGGGCGGGGATCGACGACCAGCTCGAGGGCGCAGCCGGCCTCCGTCGCGGCCGCCAGACCTTCCCAGATCCCGCGGCCGGCATCGGTGGACAGGGCAGGCTGCCTGCGAGGAGCCACCGCCAGACGGCGAGCCCCGGCGTCGCGG
>DAHVRS010000161.1 GCA_027322375.1 Brachybacterium sp.
AGCGGGCCGAGCGCCTCCCGGGCCGTCGCCACCAGCTGCGCGGGGACTTCCGGATCCGCGAGGTCGCCGGGCAGCAGCTCGACGCGGCGTCCCGCGGCGCGCAGCTCCTCGGCGAGCAGGGCGACGTCCGCATCCTCGCCGAGCACGCGCCGGTCGTAGTCGGCGTGGAAGGAGAGGGCGACGTCCCAGCCGTCCTCGGCGAGTCCGCGGGCTATCGCGGCGCCGATGCCGCGGCGTCGGCCCACGCCGGTGAGCAGGGCGGTGCGGGGAGGAGCGGCACGGGGCGAGGTGGCGACGTCGGCGGTGGACGTGGGGTGCGGAGACGACATGGCGCCACTGTACGAAGGTGACGACCCTGCGACCAGCGGTTATTCGTCGGCCGACGGGCGCCGCAGGCGCCGAGTGACCCCGAGGTGCACCATCGAGCATCGCGACCTCGGGGCTGAAGGCGTCCACACCGAACAGGGTCGCGGTGCCGCTGCTCATCACGACGCGGCGATGCCAGAACCATTCGCTGCCGCAGTGCTGGCAGCGGATGCGGCGCCCGCCGGCGGTGGCGAGAGAGGGCTCGGGCGGCTGGTCAGCTCCGGGAGGGGGCGGCGGTGTCGGTCGTATCGGGCGTGGATCAGGCAGTCGCGTCAGGCTCGGCAGCGGCGAGGAGCTCGTCGGTCGTGGCGAGCGTGACCTGCGGCGAGTACAGCCCCATGACGTGCAGCGCGGCCGCGCCGTTCTCCGCGGTGGAGGCGGCGCAGGCGTCGCTGACGACGGTGAGGTGCGCGCCGCCGTCCGCTGCGGCGAGCGCGGTGGAGAGCACGCAGCAGTCGGTGGAGACGCCCACGACCCACACCGGGTCCTGCGTCGCCGTCGCCCCGCCGAGGCGGTCCACGAGCTCCGGCCCCCACTTCCCGAACGTCGGCGCATCCAGCGGTGGATGCGCCGAGAGCTCTGCGGCGCCGTCGACGAGCGCGTAGAGCGGATCCTCCGCCGAGACATCCGCGAAGGGCCAGGCGGCGAAGTAGTCGCCCCAGGCGGTGTCGCGGTCCGCGGTGGGCAGCCAGCGGGTCAGCAGGGTGCGCTCGGGGCCGACGTGCGCAGCGAGCCGGCGAATCCTCGCCCAGGCCTCCTCCCAGTACGGGGAGGCCCAGTCCGAGGTGGGATCGGCGAAGATCCGCTGCGCGTCCACGACGAGCAGCCGCGGCGTGCTCGTGCGCCCCGTCCCGGTCATCGTTCCTGTCCCTGCACCGGCCCCAGCTTCTCGCCCTGCCGCTCGCCCCGCTCCTGCGCACGGATCTTCGCGCGGCGTCCGAACCAGGCCGCGACGAAGGAGAGCACGAGTGCGAGGAACACGCCGAGGTTCGCGTACGCCCAGTCGCCCTCGCGCCCGCCGATGAGGAACAGCAGGTAGCCCTGCCAGTTGTTCCACGGGGCGTCCTCGGCGAACTGGTTGATCACCAGGCCCCAGCCCAGGAACGAGGTGACGACCATGATCCCGATCGAGGTCCAGTCCCAGGCGCCGTAGCGGCCGCGCGGATCGAACAGGGCCTGCTCGTCGTAGTCGGCGCGGCGGGTGAGGATGTCCGCGATGAGGATCCCGGCCCAGGAGGCGAGCGGGACGCCGAGTGTGATGAGGAAGCTCTGGAAGGGGCCCAGGAAGTCGGTCGCGAAGAAGACCACCCAGATGGTGCCGGCGGTGAGGATCATCCCGTCGATCGCGGCGGCGGCGGGTCGGGGGATGTCGATGCCGAGGCTCAGCAGGGTCAGGCCCGAGGAGTAGATGCCCAGCACCGCGCCGGAGACGAGGGCGAGCACGGCTGCGAGCAGGAAGGGCACCAGCACCCATACCGGCAGCAGTGCCGCGAGCGCCCCGATCGGGTCCGCGGCGACGGCGTCGAACAGCTCCGCGTCCGAGCCTGCGAGCAGGGTGCCGAAGAGGACCAGCAGCACCGGGGCGAGGGAGCCGCCGATCGTGTTCCAGGCGACGATGGCGCCGTCGGACGCGGTGCGGGACTGGTATCGGGACCAGTCCGCGGCGATGTTGATCCAGCCCAGCCCGAAGCCGGTCATCACCATCACGAGCGCGCCGATCACCTGGCCCACGCTGCCGCTGGGCTGGGCAAGCACCGCGGCGAGGTCGATATGGGGAATCGTGAGGATGACGTAGAGGATCGTCACGGCGCCGGTGATCCAGGTCAGGACCGACTGGAGCTTCATGATCGTGTGATAGCCGAGCACGGAGGCGGCGACGATGAGCGCGGCGACGATGACTGTCGCGATGATGCGCAGCGCGATGGACTGCCCGTCCCCGCCCAGCTGCGTGATGACGGTGGCAGTCGCGAGCACGGCCATGATCGCCAGGAACGTCTCCCAGCCGATCGAGGTCAGCCACGAGACGATGCCGGGCACCTTCTGGCCGTGCACGCCGAACGCGGCGCGGGAGAGGACCATCGTGGGCGCGGAGCCGCGCTTGCCGGCGATCGCGATGAGCCCGCACAGCAGGAACGAGACGACGATCCCGATCGTGGAGACCAGCGCGGCCTGCCAGAACGAGATGCCGAAGCCCAGCACCCACGAGCCGTAGCTCATCCCGAACACGGACACGTTCGCGGCGAACCAGGGCCAGAACAGGTCGCGCGGCCGGGCGGTGCGCTCGGACTCGGCGATGATCTCGATACCGGTGGTCTCGATGAGACCGGCACCGCCGGCGGGCGCAGCGGACGGGGGTTCAGGGGCGTTCATAGCGGCTCCGGGGGAGGTGAGGGTCCGGCGCTGCGGACCTCGACGGGGGAGGATGCTCGTGAATCCATCTTCCCATGAGCGTGACCAGCGCGGTCGTGATCGGGCAGGTGGTCGGCCCGGCTCGGTCCTAGGCTGGTGCGGTGACCGCGCCCGATCCTGTCCCCTCGCTCGCCGGGCGGGTGCGCACCTCGGCGGCGCGCCTGCTGTGCCTCGGCCCGAGCCGCGTCGACCACATCCCCGCGCTGCGCATCGCGCTGGGGCTTGCGATCCCGATGACCGGGCTGCTGCTGACGGACGCATCGAGTGGGCGATGCTCATCGGCTTCGGCGCCTTCACCGGCATCTACTCCCGCTACGAGCCGACGAGGCTGCGCTTCCGCCGCCAGTGCGCGGCCGGCGCGATGCTCACGCTGTGCGTGACTCTCGGCGCGACCCTCGCCCGCCTGGGCGAGGGGATGCCGACCGCGCTCGAATCCTGGGTGAATCTGCTGGTCGGTGCTGTGATCGCGGGGCTCGCGGCGGTGTTCGTGCTCTCCCGCG
>DAHVRS010000275.1 GCA_027322375.1 Brachybacterium sp.
GGTAGCGCTCGCGGTTGCGCTCGTACTCGTGCTCCATGTTCTGCTCGAGCGCGTCGATGCGGCCGGCCACGTCGATCATCACGGAGTGGTCGATGACCATCTCGGCAGGAGCGAGGGGGTTGATCTTCTCGGGATCGCCACCGAGCTCCTGCATGGCCTCGCGCATGGTGGCGAGGTCGACGACACAGGGCACGCCGGTGAAATCCTGCATGATCACGCGGGCAGGCGTGAACTGGATCTCGACCGACGGATCGGCCGACGGGTCCCAGCTCGCGAGCGCACGAACGTGATCGGCGGTGATGTTCGCACCGTCCTCGGTGCGCAGCAGGTTCTCTAGCAGGATCTTGAGGCTGTAGGGAAGCTTCTCAGCGCCCTCGACTGCATCGAGCGCATAGATCTCGTAATCGGTGCCGCCGACGGCGAGCTGCTGCTTCGCGGCGAATGAGTCGACTGTGCTCATCGGACGCACTCCTTCGGTATGGGGTTGACCCCTCCATCGTACGGGCGCACCGCACTCCGGGCGGAGGAACGCGCACCCCGAGGCCCGCGCCGACGGAGCGCAGGTCAGGAGGAGGGGCTTGCCGGGAAACCCCGGCGTTATCTTGAAGTCAAGATAAATCTTACCACGCCGCGAGCCCTGTTCCTGACACCGCGTCAGGCTGTCGGCGCGCCGTCAGATCAGGCCGGGATGCGCTCCAGCACGGCGACCGACTCGATGTGGTGCGTGTGCGGGAAGAGGTCGAAGGCGCGCAGATCCGTGATCCGCCAGCCAAGCTTCTCGATCGCGGCGAGGTCGCGGGCGAGGGTCGAGGGCTCGCAGGAGACGTAGACGATCCGCTGCCGCACGGCAGTGGCGAGCAGCCCCATCAGCTCGATGCCCGCGCCGGTGCGCGGCGGATCGAGCACCACCGCATCGACCCCGCCCTTGCGAGCCTTCACCCAGTCGGTGACATCGGCGGTGGCGGTCGCGACTTGCGGGAGGTCGGAGAGGTTCTCGGCGGCGAGCTGGGAGGCGCGGCGGTTGCCCTCGACGGACACCACGGAGCCGCCGGTGCCCACCTGGTCCGCGGCGATCGCGGAGAAGAGCCCTACCCCGCCGTAGAGGTCCCAGGCGCTGCCGCCCTGCGGGGCGTGCAGCGAGGTGGAGACGACGTCGCTGGGCAGCTCGGCGGCGCGGCGATGGGACTGCCAGAAGCCGGTCGCGGAGACCGCGAACATGCGCTCCCCCACGCGCTCGCGAACGAGCCCGTCGCCGCGCAGCGGGACGACTCCGCGGGCATTGCGGACTGCGACGTCGGCATCGCCCCAGCTCTCGGGTATCTGCACGCTCTCGGGGTCGAGATCGCGGCCGATGAGGACCACGGAGGCGGGCCCAGCCGACGGGGCGACCGCGTCGATCGCCTCGGTGCCCTCGGGAGCGGTCCACTCCCCCAGGCGCAGCGCGCGCACGGCCTCGGCGGACAGCGGGTCCTCGCCGACGGGCCGGACATCGTGGGAGCGCCAGCCGCGCATGCCCACGCGGCCGTCGGCGTCCACGGCGTAGCGGACACGGGTGCGCCAGGCGAGGCCGTCGGCATCGTGCGGGGCGGGCTCGACCTGGACCTGCTCCACGGGGAAGCTGGTCACACCCGCGCGGCGCAGCAGCTCCTGCATGACCTCGCTCGCGATGCGGCGCTGGGCGGGCAGGGCGATGTGCG
>DAHVRS010000186.1 GCA_027322375.1 Brachybacterium sp.
AGCGGGAGGTGCTGCTGCTGATCGCGCAGGGCCGCTCGAACCGGGAGGTGGGCGAGGAGCTGTTCATCTCCGACCACACCGTGAAGACGCACGTGGGCCGCCTGCTGACGAAGCTGGACCAGCGCGATCGGGTGCAGCTGGTGATCTTCGCCTACGACAACGGCCTGGTCTCCCCGGCTCCCTGATCCCTCGGAGGGACCACGCGCCTCGCTCCTCCGAGCGACGGCAGAACCGCTCCCGAGCGCGACGCGGCGCGGGGCACCCCGTTCCTAGCCTCCTCGGCATCACCCGAGGAGGAGCCCCCGCATGGCCGTCATCGATCTCGCGCCCCACCGACCGTCCCCGCTGCCCGCACCGCCCGCCGGATCCCATCGCGACCCCGGCATCGAACTGGTCCGCGCCCTGTGCGTCGTGGCCGTGATGCTGGTGCACGGGCTCCAGGTCGCCGTCACCCTCGGCGCCGCCGGTCCGGTGCTCGAGTACGCCACCCGCGGTGCCGCCTGGTACCCGCCGCTGACCTGGGTGCTGCAGGTGATGCCGCTGTTCTTCGTGGTCAGCGGCTTCGCCGGTGCGGTCGGTCTGCGTCGGCTGCGGGCGCGCGGCGGCTCCGTGACGGACTTCCTCGCCGCCCGCGTGCACAGGCTGCTGGTGCCCGCCCTGGCACCGCTGGCCGCCGTCGCCCTGTCCCTGACCGCGCTGGCCGTTCTCGGGACGCCGGAGTCGCTGCTGGCGGAGGCCGGACTGCGCTGGCGCGAGCCGCTGTGGTTCCTGGCGGTGTTCCTCGGCGCCCAGGCCCTGCTGCCGATGCTGCTTCGCGCGCACGAACGCGCCCCGTGGACCTCCCTGCTCGCCCTGGTGGGAGGGGCCGTGGCGGTGGACGTGCTGCGCGCCCGCACCGGGAGCGACGCGGTCGGCTATGCGAACCTCGCCCTCGTCTGGCTCGCGCTCCAGCAGGCGGGCTTCCTGCTCGCCGACGGGCATCTCGAGCGGCTGTCCTCGCGCGCCCGACTGCTGGGCGCGATCGGGTCCGTGGCGTTCCTCGCCGCGATGGTGCTCGGCGGCGTCTGGTCCCCGGATCTCATCGCGCACCTGAACCCGCCCACCACGGCGCTGCTGGTGCTCGGTGCGGCGCAGACGATGGTGCTCTCCCTGCTGCGTCCCCGCCTCGCCGCCTTCGCCCTGCACCCGCGTGTCGCGGCCGTGACCGGCTTCGTCACCGCCCGCACGATGACCTTCTACCTGTGGAACCTCTCGGCGCTGCTGCTGCTGGCCGGGGCGTCGCTGCTGCTGGCGGGGCAGGGTCTGCTCTCGCTGCCGGAGCCCTCGACCACCGAGTGGTGGGCGGCTCGGCCGCTGTGGCTGGCGGCCTCGATCGCGCTCACCGCCGCGATCGCCTGGATCGCCGGCCCGCTGGAGCGGCGCCCGATGCTGCGGCCGACGCGCTCCGTCCGACGCGCCGTGCAGTCGATCGGGCTCGGCATCGCCGCCCTCGGGCTCGTCCTCGCCGCCGGGGCCACCCCTCTTTCCGCGATGGGCGCCCTGGCCCTGCTGCTGCTCGCCCTCGGCAGGGTCCGCGCCCCGAAGGTGCTGCCGGCACCGGTCGCCGGAGGCGTGCGATGACGAGCTCCCTCCTTGCCGGCCTGGGCGTCGGACTGGTCGGTGCGCTGCTGCTGGCGACCGGCATGGACCTGCAGTCCAGGGCGGTCCAGGCGGCCGACGGGCGCTCGCCCGAGTGGCTGCGGGACCGACGGTGGTGGGCCGGGCTCGCGCTGCTGGGCTCTGCTGTCGGGACGAACCTGGTGGCGCTGGCGCTCGCACCGGTCAGCGCGGTGCAGTCGGTGAACATCATCGCCCTCGCCGTCTCGACGCTGCTGGCCGCCCGCTCCCGACCGGGCATGCTCACCCGCAGAACGCTCGGGGCGGTGGCGGCGAGCGTCATCGGGGTTCTCGGGTTCGTCGCCGTGCTCTCCGCCCATCCCGCGGATCCCGCGGGCCACGACCTCGACGCGCAGCGCACCGCGGTGATGACGATCCTGGTCGCGCTGGTGCTGCTCGCCGGCGCCGCGTGGCTGATCGGTCGGCGCCCTGCGAGGTCGGAGGGCCCGGCGACGGATCGGGCGAGGAGTGGCACGACGAGGCCCCGCGGGACCGGTCCGTCCACCCCGCGGGCGCTGCTCGGCGTCGCCGCGGCCGCGACGGTGTTCGCGAGCGTGACCACGGTGGTGAAGGTGCACGTGGACCTGGTGATGGGCCAGGGTCTTCCCGCCGTCCTGGCAGATCCGGCCACGCTCCTCGCCGTCGGCCTGCTGCTCCCCGCCGGAGCTCTCGCCTCGCTGCTCCTGCAGCGCGCCCACCGGGACCTCGCCGCTCCGACCCTGGTGGCCGGCACCACCCTCACCGACACGCTCACCGCCGCCGCGATAGGCATCCTCGTCCTCGGCGAGAGCGCGCCCACCCCGTTCGCCTCGCTGCTGCTCCTGGCCTTCGCAGCGGTCGCAGTGCTCGGGGTGCTGGGCCTGCGCCGCGGACTTCCCGCAGCGGGCGCCGCACGGGAGGAGACCGCACCGGTCCGCGCCACCCGACCGCTGCTGATCGGACGACGCCGCGTGAGCGAAGGGCACGGGGCGGATCAGGAGCCGGCGCTCGTCGACCTCCGGCCGGGCTCGTCCTGATCGAGCACGAGCTGGAGGAAGGCGAGGTCGAGCCAGCGGCCGAACTTGGTCCCCACCTGCGGCAGCACGCCCGTGCGGGTGAAGCCGAAGCGCTCGTGCAGGCGCACGGAGCCCTCGTTGTCCGCGTCGATCCCGGCGACCATCACGTGAATCCCCTGGGCGCGAGCGCGCTCGAGCAGAGCGGTGAGCAGGGCCGAGCCGGTGCCGCGGCCGCGCAGTCCGTCCCGCACGTAGAGAGAGTGCTCGACGGTGTGGCGGTAGCCGTCGTGCGGCCGCCACGGCCCGTAGGTCGCGTAGCCGAGCACGGTCCCGTCGTCCTCGAGGGAGACCAGCACCGGGAAGCCGCCCGCCTGCCGCTCGGCGATCCACTCGGCGCGATCGGCGGCGTCGACGAGTCGCTCGTTCCAGATCGCGGTGGTGTGCTCGACGGCGTGGTTGTAGATCGCGGCGATGCCGTCTGCGTGCTGCGCGGTCGCGTCGAGGATCTGCATCGGGGCCTCCCAGTGCGTCGTGGACCCGCAGAGCATATGCCGCCGTAGCCTGCACCCATGGACGATGCCCGCGTGACGACCGCCCTCGCGTTGCTCACAGACCTCGGTCTGCCCGCCGACGAGGCAGCGGTGCTGCACGCCTCGAACACGCTCACGCTGCGCGTCCTGCCGGCCGACGTGGTGGCGCGCATCGCCCCGCGCGACCGCACCGGGGACCTCGCGGTCGAGCTCGAACGGGCCGAGGCGCTGCAGGCCGTCGGCGCGC
>DAHVRS010000192.1 GCA_027322375.1 Brachybacterium sp.
GGGCGCGGGCGGCGAGGGCGGTGCAGCGGCGGAGCAGAGTCGTGGACTCCTCGGGGCTGACGGCGCCGAGCGCACGCTGCGGCGGCGCGGCGGGGAGGAGGGCGGTGATCCCGGGATGCGGAGGGGGCCTGACCGCATCGAGATCTCCTCGCTCCAGCTCCATCGTGCTCTCCTTCGTGCGCGCGATCGGCCCACGACGAGCCGCCGAGACGCCGCTCACTTTACCTACCCTTTACTCGCGGGGGCAAGCCTGTCCGCAACGTGTCGGAATGTGTCCGCACAGCAGTCTGGGCGCCAGGGCTGACAGACGAATGCCCCCGCGCGAGCTCAGGCGCGGTCGGTGCCCGGGTGGTGCTGGGCAAGCTCCTCGCGGGCAGCGCGGAGCATCGCGGCCACCGGGGCGGAGGGGACGGACAGCATGGAGCGGACCTGCATGTCCGCCTGGTGCGCGAGCATTTCGAGGCCGTCGGCGACCTCTCCCCCTCGCGCGGCGACGACGGCCGCGACCGGGGCCGGCCAGGGATCGTAGAGCACGTCCAGGAGGAGGCCCGGGACCGGGATCTGGCCGCGCTGCTCCCACTGCGCAGCGACGGCACGGGCGCCCTGGACGGCGAGGGCGCTGACGGCGACCTCGACGTCGAGCACCTCGTGGTGCGCCTCCCACGGCACGGTGCGGGTGGTGATCCCGCGTGCGGCGGCGAGGGTGTGCAGCGGGGCGAGCTTCTCGGGGCTGCGCGCAGTGAGCAGCACGGTGGAGACGCCGAGGTCGGCGAGAGCAGCGAGGGCGCTGAGCGCAGTCGCGCCGGAGCCGAGCACGGCTCCGGTGGAGGGAGCGTTCGCGCCGTGGTCCCGCAGTGCGGCGACGATGCCGTGGACATCATGGTTCTCGGCGCGCCAGCTGCCGTCCTCCTCGCGGACGAGGGTGTTCGCGATGCGGAGCTCGAGGCTCGTCGCATCATGCCGGGCGGCGAGTGCGAACGCCTCGGGCTTGCCGGGCATGGTAACGCTCAGTCCGTCCAGCTCCCGCCCGGGGCCCTCGGTGAGGAAGCGCTCGAGCGCGCCGTCGGGGACGTCGTGGTGCACGTACTCGGCGTCCTCGATGCCGAGCTCGCGGTAGGCGGTGCGGTGCAGGACCGGGGAGAGCGAGTGGGCGACCGGAGAGCCGACCACCGCGAAGCAGCGCATGCTCATCCCTTCGCCGCCGCCCAGTCCTGCCACTCCTTGACGTTGCGCTCGTGCTCGGCCCAGGTATCCGCGAACTTCGTCTCCCCCGTGTCCGTGTTGACGGCCACGAAGTAGAGCCAGTTCCCCGCGGGCGGGTTCACCACGGCGTCCAGGGCGGGGCCGCCGGGAGCCGCGATCGGACCGGGCGGCAGACCCTCGTACTTGTAGGTGTTGTACGGGCTGTCGGTGGCGCGCTCCTTGTCGGTCGTCCCCACACCACCAGACTTGCCGGTGACGTAGTGGACGGTCGAGTCGAACTGGAGCTTCATCGGCGAGCCCCTGGCCTCGCCGGCGCCCTCGAGACGGTTGTGGATCGTGCGCACGACCTTCCCGTAGTCCTCGGGGTTGCGCACCTCCATCTCCGCGAGCGAGGCGATGGTGAGCGTCTCGTGCCACTCCTCCTCGGGGATCTCGCGCG
>DAHVRS010000209.1 GCA_027322375.1 Brachybacterium sp.
GACCGGGCGCTGCGCGCCGCGGTGCGCTCCGATCGTCCGGCGCTGAACATGATCCAGGCGACCGACGCCGCTCCGCTGCGCCCCCGCGAGATCCAGGCGATGCTGCGCGCGGGCCGGAGTGCGGAGGACATCGCCGAGGCCTCGGAGATCCCGCTCGAGCACGTGCGCCGCTATGAGGGGCCGGTCCTCGCCGAGCGCGAGTGGACCGCTCAGCGTGCGCGCACCTTCCCCGTCGGGCGTGGCGGCCCGGCGCTGCAGGAGGTCGTGACCGAGCGGCTCGCAGCGCGCGAGGTGACCGGGGAGACCGCCTGGGATGCCTGGCGGCGCCAGGACGGCACCTGGACGCTCGAGCTCTCCTTCTCCGCCGGCGGTCGCACCCGCCAGGCGCACTGGATCGCCGACATCGACAACCGATCCGTCTCCCCCGTGGATGACGAGGCGCGCTGGATCAGCGATGATGACGCTCCCGTCGAGCCGCTGCGCGGCCGCGGTCGCCTGCAGGCCGTGCGCAGCACGGTCTACGACCTCGAAGCCGACGGCTCGCTTGAGGGCGAGCCCGCCTCCTCCTCCCGCGCCCGCACCTGGCTGCCCCGCCGCCCTGCCCCGGAGGGCCCTGCACCGATCGACGACGCCGAGCTCGATGCGCTCAACGCCCGTCGCGGTCTGCGCAGCGTGCCCCGCCCCGATGACTCGGCGACCGTGTGGTCGGGTCTGGACGAAGAGCCGCCGAGCGCGGAGGACGCCCATCCGTCCACCGGCGCGGCCCTGCGCGGCCCGACAGTCGCTGTGCCCGCCGCCGGTGCCAGCGCTGCCGGTGCCAGAGCTGCGGGTGGCGCCGACGCCGAGGATCCCCAGGCGGGCCCGGTTGCCAGCGCGGACAAGAGCGGCGAGATCGAGGACGCCCGCGCCCTCGAGGCCGCGACCGAGCACGATCTGGACGATGACGCCTCCGGCGACCTCGCGGAGGCGAGCGACGACGCGGAGCAGCTCGAGCCTGCGCAGGGCGCCGACCAGGCCGGCGACGCCCCGGGGGCGGCCGAGCAGTCCGAGACCGTCGAGGACGGCGCGCTTCCGGCCGAGGATGCGGCCCTGCACTTTGAGGACACGGTCGATCTCACCCCGCTGCCGGGCTTCAACGGTGCCGCCCCCGCGACGGAGGAGCCCGCCGCAGAGGAGCCGAAGAAGGCCAAGAAGCGTCAGCGCAGCAAGCGCGCCTCGATGCCCAGCTGGGACGAGATCGTCTTCGGCTCCAAGCACGAGTGAGGCGGCAGGGCGCCACGCACGGCTGACCCGGCGGCCGCCCTCCGCCGGGATGCTCAGATCCCGGCGTGCCTCAGATCTCCGTGCGCAGCAGCGGGATCCAGCTCTCCGCGGGCGTGAGCGAGCCGTGGACGCCGATCATGGCGCGTGCCCTCTCCGGGCGGCGCGAGTAGTCATCGACGCTCCAGCGGCCACGGCCGAGGACGAGCACGTCCGCCAGCCGGCCCGCGACTCGCTCCGGGGCCTCCATGCCGACAAGGCCGAGCAGGCCCGTATCGAGCACCTCCGCGCGGCGCAGCACGAGCGCCCGCTCCCCCATCAGCTCGCGCATCCCTGCGGCGAGCTCTTCCTCGGCGCCGTCCCCGGGCACCGCGTGCAGCGCGAGTGCGCGCGGCTCCCCGGTGATCTGGGTGGTGAGCCGCAGCAGTGCGGGATGGTCCGCGAGGTCGATCGTGTGCTCGGGAGAGGTGTCGACCATGCCGTGGTCGGCGGTGACGGTGAGGCGGGTGCCGCGCGGCAGGCGCCGCAGCAGTGCACCGAGCAGGCCGTCGACCTCCTCGAGCGCTGCCCGCCACTGGGGCGAGTCCACGCCGTACCGGTGCCCGGCATGGTCGACGTCGTCCACGTGCAGGTGCACGAGTCCGTCCGGTCCAGCGCGGTGCAGGGCGGTGCGCACCGCTT
>DAHVRS010000216.1 GCA_027322375.1 Brachybacterium sp.
CGTCGGAGTAGTACAGCCAGTCGATGAGCTGGAGCATCGCGACGAAGTCGTCCCGCTCGGCGGCGGCCGAGGAGATCATCAGCCCGCTCTCGAGCCGCTGGCCGAAAGCGAGGTTGTCCCCCGCCGGGCCGGCCGGAAGGCGGAGGAGGGCCGCCTCCGCGTCCGTCCCGAGCTCCTCGAAGGTCGTCCGGTAGCGCAGGATCTCCTGGTCGTTCGCCCCGATCGCCAGCGACTGCCCGGAGCCGAACTTCTGCACCGCCTGGTCGTCGAGCTGGGTGAGGCTCTCCGGGTCCATGAGCCCGTCCTCGACGAGCCCGGCGAAGTAGCCGATGAGGTCACGGAACTCGTCGGTGGCGCCGGCGTAGACGTACTCCTCCCCGTTCCACCAGGTTCCCTCGCCGTAGCCCCATCCCGCGACCGTGCCGAAGTTCGGCGCCGCGGCGTTGAGCATCGCCTCCAGCGGCCCGTTCTCCGACCACCGGTCGGACAGCGGCCAGGCGTCCGGGTAGGCCTCCTTGACGACGGCGAGCTGCTCGGCGAACTCCTCGAAGGTGGCGGGCTCGAGCGTGAGGCCGAGCTCCTCCCACACGTCCGCCCGTACGGCGTAGGTGTACTGCGGCCGCACGCTCTCGTGCAGGCCGGGCAGGAGGTAGAATTTGCCGTCCTCCTGCCGCAGGTTGTCGATCGCCGGCTGCAGGTCCCACTCCTCGACCTTCTGGGTGAAGTTCGGCAGGTGGTCGAGGTAGTCGGACACCGGCAGGATGGCGCCGCCGGCGACGAAGGCCACCTCCTGGCCCGGGTGGGTCACCGGGATGATGTCGGGTGCGTCCCCGGCCCCGATGAGCAGCGACTTGCGGTCGTCCCAGTCCGACAGCGGGGCGCTGACGATGTCGAAGGTGACGTTGCTGCGCTCCTCGAGCGCCGAGAAGAACCGCCAGTCCTCCTTCAGCGGGTAGTTCGGGTGGTCGCGGTAGAGCAGGGAGAACTCCACCGGTTCGGTCGCCACGAAGGTGGTGCCGACGTCGTAGTCCGCCATGGCTCCGACCATCTGGGCCTCGAGGTCGGCCCCGTCGGCCCCCTCGCCGTCGTCGCCGTCGGCGTCGCCCGAGCAGGCGGCCAGGGCCAGGGCGAGTGCGGCGGCGGTGGCGACCCCCGCCACAGCTCGTCTACGGGTGATCTGCATTGTCTCCTCCGTGGTTGAACGACATCGTTCGGGCTGCGGCACCGCGGTCGCGGTCCCGGGTGTGGTCACTGCTTGACGGAGCCGAGCATGACTCCGGAGACGAAGTACCTCTGGACGAAGGGGTAGAGGCAGACGATCGGCAGGACGGTGAGCACCATCGTCACTGCCTTGACGTTCGAGGCGATCTGGGTGAGGTTGTCCCCGCCGCCGCCCTGGATGGAGTCGGCGGTCGTCGCCGCGGACAGCAGGTTGCGGAGGTAGATCGTCACCGGGTAGAGGTCGGCCCGGTCCATGTAGAGGAAGGCCTGGAACCACGAGTTCCAGAACGAGACCGCGTAGAAGAGGATCATCGTGGCGACCACGGCCTTGCTCAGTGGCAGGACGATGCGGGCGAGGACCCCGTAGGTGGTGAGCCCGTCGATCGAGGCCGCCTCCTCGAGCTCCTCGGGGAAGTTCTCGAAGAAGGACTTCATGACGAGGAGGTTGAAGACGCTGATCGCGTTGGGCAGCACGATCGCCCAGATCGTGTTCTTCATCCCCAGCGAGTTGATGAGGACGTAGTTCGGGATGAGCCCGCCGTTGAAGAACATCGTGAACACGGCGATCCCGACGAAGAATGCCCGGCCCCGCAGGTGCCGCTTGGACAGCACGTAGGCGTAGCACGTCGTCAGCACCATGGCGATGGCCGTGGCGACGACCGTGTAGACCACCGTGTTGCGGTAGTTCGTCCAGAAGAGCGAGTCCCCCATGACGACGCCGAAGGTGTCGACGTTGAAACCGCGGGGGACGAGGTTCACCTGGCCGGAGTTGATGTACCCCTCCGAGCTGAAGGCCTGGGCGACGATGTTGACGAACGGGTAGAGCGTGAGCCCGCAGACGACGACGAGGGCGGCGGCGTTGACCACCCGGAAGACGGTGTAGGCCCGGGAGTCCCGGACGGTCGTGGGCTTGGGTGCGTCGATGATCCGGTCGGCGAGGTTCGTCGTCACCACAGGCTTGTCCCCACTGCTCGGCGCGAGATCGCGTTCGCGGACAGGATGAGGGTGAGGCCGATGAGGGCCTCGAACAGGCCGATGGCGGCGGCATAGGAGAAGTTGCTCGAGATGATCCCCACCCGGTACAGGTAGGTCGCGATGACGTCCGCCGTCGGGTAGAGGAGCGGGTTGTAGAGGAGGAGGATCTTCTCGAAGCCCACCGCCATGAACGTGCCGATGTTGAGGATGAGCAGGACGATCATCGTCGGCCGGATGCCCGGCAGGGTGACGTGCCACGTCTGGCGCCACCGGCCCGCGCCGTCGATCCGGGCCGCCTCGTACAGCTGGGGGTCGATGGTGGTGAGCGCCGCGAGGTAGAGGATCGTGCCCCACCCGACGGTCTGCCAGATCTCCGAGCCGACGTAGATGGTGCGGAACCACTCCGCCTGCTGCATGAACGGCACGGCGCTCCCGCCGAGCGCCTGGATGACCTGGTTGATCGTGCCGCGGGCCGCGGTGAGCTGCAGCACCATGCCGGCGACGATGACGATCGACATGAAGTGCGGGAGGTAGGAGATCGTCTGGACCGCACGCTTGAACCGCCGTGACCGCAGCTCGTTGAGCATGAGCGCGAGGATGATCGGCAGCGGGAAGGTGATCAGCAGCGTGAGGGCTCCGAGGATCACCGTGTTCCAGAACACGGTCCAGAACTTCTGGTTCGAGATGAACGCCTCGAAGTAGTAGAACCCGACCCACTCGTCCCCGAACATCGATCCGCCGGGGCGGAACCGCCGGAAGGCGATGACGTTGCCGAGCATC
>DAHVRS010000217.1 GCA_027322375.1 Brachybacterium sp.
GAGGAGTCGGAGCTGCTGGACACCTTCCTCGGTGCGGTCATCCAGGCGCCCGTGGTCGAGGAGGGCATGAAGTCCGCAGGGCTCTTCGGACTGCTGATCTGGGGGAGGAAGTACATCGCCGGTCCCATCGACGGGGTCGTGTACGCAGCGCTGATCGCTGGCGGCTTCGCCTTCACCGAGAACATCCTGTACTTCGGCCGGTCCTTCCATGAGGCGCAGGCCGCAGGCACCGTCGACGCCTTCTGGCAGACCTTCTTCCTGCGCGGGATCCTCTCGCCCTTCGCGCATGTCTCCTTCACCTCGCTGTGCGGGCTGGGCCTCGGCATCGCCGCCGAGCGCCGCTCTGTGATGCTCACCGTGGGCCTCGGCGCCGGCGGGCTGTCCCTCGGCATGCTGCTGCACGCTCTGTGGAACGGCTCCACCTTCGTCCTCCCGGTGGATCCCGAGGCGCCGATGGCCGGATTCCTGCGCTACTACCTCACCGTCCAGGTGCCGATCTTCCTGCTGCTGGTGGGCATGGTGCTCTTCCTCCGCCTGCGCGAGAAGCGGATCCTGCGCCGCCAGCTCTCCGAATACGGGCGGGCTGGCTGGTTCTCGCCCGACGAGGTCGAGATGCTCGTCTCGATGCGGCGCCGCCGCCGGGCCGAGAAGTGGGCGGGACGCCACGGCGCCGTCGCCCGGATGGGCATGCGCGACCTGATCCGCGCCGCGATCGCGCTGGGGATGGAGCGCCACAGCGTCCTGTTCGCCCGCCCGACCGCCCGCACCCGGGCCCGTGAGCGGGAGCTGCTCGAGGCGATCACCGAGGACCGCCGGCTCGTCGGTGCGCTCACCGCACCCGTCGTCCGCGGCTGAGCACCAGCACCGCCGTCGGCCGTGGCGGAGGCGGTGCGCGCGTCGTCCGCAGCGCAGAACGAACGCACCCTCGGCTGTGCCCGACGAGGCGCTCAGGCGCCAGCCCCTACAATGGGGCGGCGCTCCCCATCCGTCGGAGGAGCAGCGGAAGGAGAGAGATGGCCGGGCATTCAAAGTGGGCGACCACCAAGCACAAGAAGGCTGCCCTCGATGCCAAGCGTGGCAAGCTGTTCGCCAAGCTGGTGAAGAACATCGAGGTCGCGGCGCGCATGGGCGGCCCTGACCCGGCCGGCAACCCGACCCTCTTCGACGCGATCCAGAAGGCGAAGAAGACCTCCGTCCCCAACGACAACATCGACCGTGCCGTAAAGCGCGGCGGCGGCCTGGACGGCGGCGGTGTCGACTACGAGACGCTCATGTACGAGGGCTACGCGCCCGGCGGCGTCGCCGTGCTCGTCGAGTGCCTCACCGACAACAAGAACCGCGCCGTCTCCGAGGTGCGCCTCGCCTTCAACCGCAACGGCGGCAACATGGCGGAGTCCGGCTCGGTGGCCTACCTCTTCGAGCGCAAGGGCATCGTCACCGTCTCCAAGGGCGAGCACACCGAGGACGACCTGCTCGAGGTGGTCCTCGACGCCGGTGCCGAGGAGATCAACGACGAGGGCGACACCTTCGAGATCCTCTCCGAGGCCACTGACGTGGTCGCCGTGCGCACCGCGCTGCAGGAGGCGGGCATCGACTACGACAGCGCAGAGGCCCAGTTCGTGCCCACCATGCGCACCCCGGTCGACCTCGACGGCGCGCAGAAGGCGCTGCGCCTCATCGAGGCGCTCGAGGACAGCGACGACGTCCAGAACGTCTTCTCGAACCTCGACATCCCCGACGACGTCGCCGCGCAGCTCGAAGACGCCGAGTGAGCACGCAGTGACCACCGCGGATGGCGCGGTCCCGGAGATCGGGGCCGCGCCGTCCTCATGAACGGACGGGACGAGGGGACAGGGACGATGACGACGCTGCGCGTGCTGGGGGTGGACCCCGGGCTGACCCGCTGCGGGATCGGTGTCGTCGATGCGCTCGGTGGCCGCCGTGCCCGGCTCGTCCACGCCGGCGTCCTCCGCTCCTCCTCCGAGGACCCGCTCGAGCAGCGCCTGCTCAGCATCGCCCGCGGCCTGCGCGAGGTGCTCGAGCAGTTCGCGCCCGACGCGGTCGGGGTGGAGCGCGTGTTCAGCCAGAACAACATCTCCACCGTCATGGGCACCGCCCAGGTCTCCGGCATCGCGCTGCTCGAGGCGGCCGAGCGCGGGCTCCCCGTCGCGATGCACACCCCCTCCGAGGTCAAGGCGGCCGTCACCGGCAGCGGCCGCGCGGACAAGAAGCAGATCCAGACCGTTCTCGTGAAGCTGCTGGGCCTGGACGCCGCCCCGCAGCCCGCCGATGCCTCCGACGCCGTCGCGATCGCGCTGACCCAGCTGTGGCGCGGCGGGGGACCTGTCGCCGTGGATCGCACGGGCGGGGCGCGCACGAGCGCCCAGGCGGTGTGGGCTGAGGCCGAGCGCCGCGCACGACGCGCCCGAGAGCGCTCCACCTCCCGCCAGTGATCGAACAGGTGTTCTAGGCTGGGGCTGTGATCGCATCTCTGACCGGCAGGGTCGTCCGCATCGACCTCGACGCCCTCGTGCTCGAGGTGGGCGGCATCGGCTATCTCGTCCGCACCACCCCCGAGGCCCTCGGCTCGACCCGCCACGGCGCCGAGCTCACGTTGCACACCGAGCTGGTCGTGCGCGAGGACTCCCTGACGCTGTACGGCTTCCCCCATCCGGAAGAGGCGGAGACCTTCCGCATCGTCCAGTCCGTTTCCGGGATCGGCCCGCGCACCGCTCTCGCCGTGCTCACCGTGCTCGAGCCCGAGGAGCTGCGTCGCGCCGTCGCCGAGCAGGACGCGAAGACACTCACCCGCACCCCGGGCATCGGCCCGAAGGTCGCCAGCCGCATGCTCCTCGAGCTCGGCGGGAAGCTGCCTGCACCGTCCACCCCCGTCGCCGCTGCCGGCGAGGAGGCCCCGGCGGGAACGGCACCAGCCGGCCCGGATGCAGACGTCGTCGAGGCGCTCATCGGCCTCGGCTGGGCGGAGAAGGCCGCGCTGCGCGCCGTCGAGGAGGCCCGCGCCGAGGACGGTGCGGCGCTCGATGCCGCGGCTCTCCTGCGCCGCGCGCTGCGCTCGCTCGGAGGGCAGCGATGAGCGAACCGGTCGAGCCGGCCCTCACCAGCACCGACTCCACCCCGCCCGAGCGCACCGCCGAAGCGGCGCTGCGGCCGCGGAGGCTGGACGAGTTCGTGGGCCAGAAGGTGGTCCGCGAGCAGCCCTCCCTGGTCCTCGATGCCGCTGCCGGCCGTGGCGGCCCGCCCGAGCACGTGCTGCTGTCCGGCCCGCCCGGGCTCGGCAAGACGACGCTCGCGATGATCATCGCTGCGGAGCTCTCCGCTCCGCTGCGGATCACCTCCGGCCCCGCGATCCAGCACGCCGGCGACCTCGCCGCGATCCTCTCCTCCCTCGATGAGGGCGAGGTGCTCTTCCTCGACGAGATCCACCGCCTGGCACGGCCCGCCGAGGAGATGCTCTACATCGCGATGGAGGACTTCCGGGTCGACGTCGTGGTGGGCAAGGGCGTCGGTGCGACCTCGATCCCGCTGGACCTCCCGCCGTTCACCGTCGTCGGCGCGACCACCCGGGCGGGCCTGCTGCCCGCCCCGTTGCGTGACCGCTTCGGCTTCATCGGCCACCTCGACTTCTACGCGCCCTCGGAGCTGCGCGAGGTGGTCCACCGCTCCGCGGACCGGCTCGAGATCGACCTCGAGGAGCGCGCCGCCGAGGAGATCGCCTCCCGCTCCCGCGGTACGCCCCGCATCGCCAATCGCCTCCTTCGTCGCGTGCGCGACTGGGCGCAGGTGCGCGGCACGGGCCGGCTCGACATCGCCGCCGCGAAGGAGGCGCTGCGCGTCTACGAGGTGGACGAGCGGGGGCTGGACCGGCTGGACCGGGCCGTGCTCTCCGCTCTGTGCGGTCGCTTCGCCGGCGGCCCCGTGGGACTGTCCACTCTCGCCGTCGCAGTGGGTGAGGAGACCGAGACGGTCGAGACCATGATCGAGCCGTACCTGGTGCGCGAGGGCTTCCTGCTGCGCACCCCGCGCGGCCGCGCCGCCGCCCCCGCCGCCTGGACCCACCTTGGCCTCACCCCGCCCGAGGGCGGCACCGATCAGGCGCCCATGCTCGGACGGTTCTGACCGACGCGTCACGCCCCCAGGGCGCGGACAGCAACGACGGGTACAGTGGTGCGGTCAGTCGTCCGCGGCGGCCCCTCTCCAGCGCGCCTGCGCCGGGACGCGGGGTGCCGTACGCCGAAAGGAACCCTGTGGAAATCCTCCCGCTCCTGCTCATCTTCGCCGTGATGATGCTCCCGCTGCTGTTCATCTCCAACCGCCAGAAGAAGGCGCAGCAGAAGCAGATGGCCCTCGTGCGCGAGCTCGGCGTCGGCGATGAGGTGCGCACCCACTCCGGCTTCTACGGCCTGATCGTCGAGTCCTACGACGAGTTCGTGATCCTCGAGTCCGAGGACGGCAGCCAGAGCAAGTGGGCACGCCAGGCCGTGGCCATGAAGGTCGAGGACCAGGACTTCGCGCAGACCGCTGACCAGGCCTCCGAGGACTCCGCCGAGGGCGCTGAGGGTGCTGAGGGTTCTGTGCCTGGCGTGACCGTCACCGACGAGACCCCCGCCTCCGACT
>DAHVRS010000233.1 GCA_027322375.1 Brachybacterium sp.
CCATGACCATCCCGCGCGAGCTCGACCCCGCGACGGGAGCGCGGCTCGCGCTCCCGGACTTCCGCGCGGGCGCCGCGACCCTCGAGCGGATGCTCGAGGCGCTGCGCGGTGCGCCAGAGCCGCGGCCGGCCATACGGCGCAGGCGCGCGCTGTCGCGCGAGAGCCTCGCGACGGCGACGTTAGACCCTCCCACGCCCGTGCGCACCGCTGTCCTCCACGGGATCACCTCCGCCGCGCTGCTCGGGGGCGCCGTCCTCACGACGGTGCTCGGCGTGCTGCTGATGGCCGACGTCGCCCCGGGCCACGCCCCGGGCCTGGACCGCCTCGTGCTCCTCGCCGCGATCGGCGCCCTGACGCTGCTGCTCGCCGCGCTCGGAGCGCGCAGCGTGCTCGTCGGCCTCACCGCCGCCCGCGCCCGGGTGACGATCACGGCCGACGGGGTCGTGGTGGCAGGGATCCTCCGCCAGCGCACCGTGGCCTGGCGCGAGATCGTCGCCGTCGAGTCCCGGGTGGTTCACCCCGTGCACTGGCTGACCGCAGGGCTGCGCCTGCGCGATGGCTCACGCGTGCTGCTGACCGCCCTGGACCGGTGCGTTCTCACCTGGTCCCGGCCCACCGGGCCGGAAGTCCGCGCCCTGCGCACCGCCCGGCACCGCTGGGAGCAGGGCACCCGCACGCTCCACTGATCTGCACGCTCCACTGATCCAGTCGCAACGGAGGGACTGTCCATGGAAGCACTGCTGATGACCCTCGGCTCGGGCTGGGTCAGCGGGATCCGCCCCTACTTCATGCTCTTCCTGCTGGGCCTCAGCGGGAGGATCTTCGACCTCGAGCAGGTGCCTCAGGTGCTGCAGCGCACCGACCTGCTCGTCATCACCGCGATCCTGCTGCTCGTGGACCTCGCCGCAGACAAGATCGCCTGGCTCGACTCGTTCTGGGACCAGCTGCACACCGTGATCCGGCCCGTCGCGGGCGGTGCCATCGGCTACCTGCTGGGCGGCGAGACGGACACGACCACCGCGATCGTCATGGCCGTGATCGGCGCGGCCGCGGCCTTCGGCTCCCACGCCGCGAAGGCCACCGCGCGCGCCGCCGTGAACGTGTCCCCGGAGCCCGTCTCCAACGTGGTCGTCTCCACCGGCGAGGACCTCGCCGCCGTGGTGATGGGAGTGCTCACGATCGCGCTGCCCGCCGTCGCGGCCGTGCTCGGGCTCGTATTGCTGGGACTGGGGATCTGGCTGCTGGTGCGGATCCGCCGCGCCTACCTCGACCTGCGCGGCACGCTGCGCGTCGCCCGCGAGGCACGGCACCTCGGGGCGCCGCCGGGAGCCTGAGCAGGCTCCCTCAGGCCCTGCTCAGACCCTGCTCACGCTCACGGTGCGGGGGAGGTGCCCTGCTCCCACAGCGCGCCGACGAGCGAGGGCACCTGCCCGTCGGTGACGGGGGAGACGGTGAGCACGCCTTCGCCGTCCAGCGGCAGGTGACCGGCCTTCCAGGTGCCGTCGGCCTCGACGTGGAACATCATCGGTGTCGGCTCGCCGGCGGTCGCGAGAGCGGTGCGGCGCAGCGAGACGGTGCGCTCGCGCCCCTCCTCGAGGAAGGCGAGGACGATGTCGCTCACCGCACCGGGGACCTGCGCGGCCGAGTCCAGCGAGGTGACCACGAAGGAGTCCAGCTCGTCCTGGGTGAGCATCACGACCATGTCCCCGGCCGCGACGAGGAACGCCATTCGCATCGCCTCGCCCTCCGCGAGCGCGATCCCCAGCCAGCGATCCGCGGAGGTGAGCACCGCGGCGATCGCCTGCCCCTCACCGCCAAGCAGCCACTGTCCGTCCCCGGAGCGCTCCACCTTCCCGCGGGCGCGCAGACCCGAGGTGACCGCGGCGGTGACGAACTCCCGAGCCTCCTCCGGCGCGCTGCGCAGCCCGATCTGCTCGCGCGAGACCCGGGCACTGTCCGATTCCCGCAGCCCCAGCATGAAGTCGATCTCGTAGGCCGTGAAGATCGGTGCCTGCTCGGCGCCGTCCTCGGCGGTGAGGCTCGCGGTCTCGGACATGGCTCCCCCTGGACGAGTGGGCGGTTCACGTGCGGGATGCACGGGGGAAGCATCGCAGATCGGTCCCGCCCGCCTCCACCCGGCCCCGCCCGATAAGCTCGCCGGATGCAGCGGGACCAGGAGGATCACGGCGCGGGCGGACCCCCGCAGCCGCTCGAGAACGAGAGCATGCGCGCGGTCTACCGCGACCTGCTCCGCTTCGGGCCGCGCTCCCGCAGCGAGCTCGCTCGCCGCCTCGGCCTCTCCGCCCCCACCGTCACCCGCGCCACCCGCGACCTGCTGGAGCGGGACCTGCTCCACACCCTCGCGGCAGTGCCGCGCGCCAAGGGCCGCCCGCAGGAGCCGCTGGACGTCGAGGAGAACCGCGGCCCGCGCTTCATCGGGGTGAAGGTCACGGCCGACGAGGTCCACGTCGTGGTCACCACCGTGCGCGGCACCGTCCTCGAGGACCTCGTGCTGACGCTGGCGGACACCGCCCCGGAGACGCTGCTGGACCGGGTGCTGGTCGCCGTCGAGGCGCTCGTCGGCGCGCACCCCATGGTCGCGGGGATCGGGATCGGGCTGGGCGGCCTCGTCACCGGGCGGCGCACCGTGCTCAGCGCCCACCTGCTGGGCTGGGAGGAGCCCGTGGACCTCGCCGCCGCGCTCGAGGAGCGAGTGCACCTGCCTGTCGTGGTCGAGAACGACCTGGTCGCGATGCTGAACGGGCTGCACTGGTTCGGCCTGGGCCGCGCCTACGACTCCTTCTGCGTGCTCACCGTCGGCGCCGGGGTCGGGATCGGGACCGTGCTCGAGGGCCGGGTCCTCCAGGGCCACCACCACATGGCCGGGCTCACCGGGCGGATGCTGCTGCCCGGCGAGGACGGCGAGGCTGTGCCCGTCCGCGACATGGCGAGCACCGCCGCGGTGCTGCGCCGTGCCCGCACCGCCGGAGTGCTCGGCGAGGCCGACGGGATGGACGTGCTGCGCCGCCTGCTGGCAGGCGGCGATGCGGGCGCGCTCGAGATCGCGCGGGGGACCGCGCGGGCCCTTGCCCAGACGGCTGCCGGGCTCGTCGCGGTGCTGGACCCTGAGGCGATCGTGCTGGGCGGCGAGGACGTGGACCTCGTGCGCGCCGCCGCCCCCGCCTTCGAGGACACGCTGCGGGAGGCGGTCGCGGCCGCGCAGGAGGGGATCGTGGTGCGCACCCTCAGCGGCGACTTCGACGAATGGGCGCGCGGCGTCGCGGTCATCGCGATCCAGGAGTTCGTCGGGGGCGCCCCCTGAGGGACGCCCCCCACGGGACCGATCAGACGCGCTGCGTCACCTGAACAGGGCGTTGACTCGCTCGTTGTAGGACGCGAAGTCCGCGCCGTCGATCTGGCGCATCCAGCACTGGTCGAAGGCGGCCTGCATGATCGACGCGATCGCGGCGGAGTTCTCCACCAGCGGATACAGCCCGGTCTCCCCGGCATCCACGCGGTCCGTGAACGGGGTGACGTCGAGGCCCCTGTCGGCATAGGCGGCGACCGCCGCCTCAGTGCCCACGTCCGTCGCAGGGAAGAACGGGGCGCGCTCGCCGATCGCCTGCTGCGCCGCATCCGAGGCGAGGAAGCCGATCAGGCGTGCCGCCTCGTCCTTGTTCTCGGACTGCGCCGAGATCGAATCACCGAGCCCGTTGAACATCGACATCGGCGTGCCCACGGGGCCCGTGGGCAGCGGGGCGATCCCGAGCTCGAGACCCTCGAGGTTCGCCCAGGTCGAGATCATCCACGAGCCGGCCATGCCGAGCGCCGCCCTGCCCGTCTGCACCTGGGTCTGGACGGGGCTGGAGTCCCCGAACATCCCGAACGGCGGGAAGAAGCCCTTGTCGACGAGTCCGAAGTACCAGTCGATCGTGGCCGCGAAGCGCTCGTCGTCGTAGTTGAACGAGGTGCCCCAGGTCTCGGCGTCCGTGAAGGTCCAGCCGGTCGAGAACGCGAAGGCGGACCAGGTGGTCTGCCCCACGTAGTCGATGCCGGCGTCGGCGCCGAGCCCGTAGCGGGCCACGCGCTTCGGATCGAAGCCGTCCTCGTCGCCGCGCACCCCGTTCTCATCGATGGTGAGATGGGCGAGCATGCGCTCGAAGCTGCCGCCGTCCTCGGGGTTCCAGTCCAGGCTCGCGAGATCGTCCTCGCTGAGCCCCTCCTCCTCGAGCAGCGCCTTGTCGTAGAGCACGGCGATCGTGTCGTAGTCCTTCGGGACGCCGTAGCGCTTGCCGTCCTGGCCGGTCCACAGCTCCTGCAGACCCTGCTTGAAGTGGTCGGCTGGGAGTGCGTCGAGCTCGCCGAGGCCCTCGAGCGGGGAGATCACCCCGAGCTTGACGAACTCGGGGAAGCGGGCGAGGTGGTCGGCGAAGGCGTCGGGACCGGCACCGGCGACGAAGCTCGCGGTGAGCTTCGTCCAGTAGTCGTCCCAGCCCAGCTGCGTGATCCGCACGTACACGTCCGGGTTCTCCGCCATGAACATGTCGATCGCGGCGGAGTAGGCGGGCAGCTGGTTCGCATCCCACAGCCAGTAGTCGATCTCGGTCGCGCCGGCCGGAGCGCCGACGGTCCCGCAGGAGGCGAGCGCGGTGGTGCCCGCAGCGCCCGCGGCGAGGGCTGCTGAGCCCTGCAGCAGGCGACGGCGGGAAAGGGGCAGGGGGTTCGTGGTCATCGTGGGCACCTCACTTGATCCCGGTGAAGCCGATCGAGTTCACGATCTTCTTCGCGAACAGGGCGAACAGGAGCAGCATGGGCGCGGCCGCGACGAGCGTCGCCGCCATCAGCCCCGACCAGTCCGGGCCGGTGCCCGGGGACTGGGCGCGGAAGACGCCGAGCGCCACGGTGAGCACCCGGGACTGGTCCGTGTACGAGACCATCAGCGACCAGAAGTACTCGTTCCACGCCGTCATGTAGGTCAGCAGGGCGAGGGTCGCCAGCGGTGCGCTGGACATCGGCAGGATGAGGGTGAAGAACACCCTCGACTTGCTCGCGCCGTCGATCAGCGCCGCCTCCTCCACCTCGCGCGAGATGTTGTTGAAGAACTGGCGCAGGAAGAAGATCGCGAAGCTCGAGATGAACAGCGTCGGCAGCATGATCCCGACCAGCGTGTCCACGAGGCCCAGGTTCTTGATGAGGATGAAGTTGGGCAGCAGGGTGAAGATCTGCGGGATCATCAGCGAGCCCAGGAAGATCAGGAACACCGTGTCCCGGCCCCGCCAGCGCAGGCGCGAGAAGGCGTAGGCCGCCATCGCGCAGGAGAAGGTCTGCACCACGGTGATCGTGGTCGCGACGATCACCGAGTTCAGCAGGTAGCGCCAGAAGTTGATCGAGGCGCCGGAGCCGCCCTGGGAGATCGCGGTCTCCACGTCCTGGAGCCCGAAGACCCGCTCGAAGCCGCCGGTGTTCAGGCCGACGGGCAGGAACGAGCCCGGCTGGGTGGCCAGCGCGTTGTTGCTGGACAGCGCGGTGCGCAGCATCCAGTAGAAGGGGAACAGGGTGATCAGCAGGAAGATCACCATCACGGCCCAGGCCGCGATCTTCCCCCAGGGGATCGCCCGTCGAGGAGCAGTGGCAGCGGCGCTCCCCGCAGCGGTGGGGGAGGAGGTGGTGCGCTCAGAAGTCGTCGTGGTCATGGCTCTCTCCTCTCAGTCCAGGTCCGACTGGCCGGCACGGGTCATCCAGTACTGCGCGAAGGTGATCACCATGAGGATCACCAGCAGCGCGACGGACAGCGCTGAGGCGTAGCCGAACTGGTACTGGGCGAAGGCGTTGTCGTAGATGTACATCTGCAGCACCTTCGAGGCGTCGGCGGGGCCACCGCGGGTGGTCACGGCGACGGTGTCGAACACCTGGAACGAGCCGATGATCGTCATGATCAGCACGAGCGCGAGGATCGGGCGCAGCAGCGGCAGGGTGATGCTGCGGAACATCCGCATCTCCCCGGCGCCCTCGGTGCGGGCGGCCTCGTAGAGGTGGGAGGGGATGGACTGCAGGCCCGCGAAGAGCAGCAGCGCGGTGTAGCCCATGTGGCGCCACACGTTCACGAGCGCGACGGTGGGGATCACCCAGGTCTCGTCGGCCCAGAAGGAGATCGGATCGAAGCCGATCCAGCCCAGCGCGACGTTGAAGATGCCCAGCTGGGTGTCGAGGATCCACAGGAACACGATCGCGGCGACCACGTTCGAGACCAGATACGGGGCGAGCACCAGCGAGCGCAGGATCGTGGACTGGGTCAGGCGCTGCATGAGCACCGCGATGAGCAGCGCCACGACGGTCTGCACGCCGATGTTGATCACGACGTACAGGATCGTGACGCGCAGGGACGTCCAGAAGACGGGGTCCTCGAACAGCCGGACATAGTTGTCCAGCCCCACCCACTGGGGCGGGGTGAGGGTCGTGTACTCCGTGAAGGAGTAGTAGATGCCGGTCAGCAGCGGCCAGACGAGGAACACCAGCAGGCCGAGCGAGGCGGGCGCGATGAACAGCAGCGCGAGCTTCGTGTCGTCCTTCCGGCGGCGCCTCGTGGGGACCGACCGCGTCGACGTCGTCGCGGTGGACATGGGCAACCTTCTTTCGTGGTGGGGTCAGGCGGGCTCGCCGGCGGCGGGCTCGCGGGTCAGGGAGAGCATCAGGCCCTGCTCGGGGTCGAGCAGCGGGGCGGCGAGGCCGCTCGTGGTGAGCACAGCGCCGGGCAGCAGCACGGAGCCCTCGGCGAGGGCGCGGGCGAGCCACGGCGGGGAGGTGAGATGGCTGGGCGGTCCGCTGGGCAGGACCGGGCGCAGCCGGTAGGCGGCCTCGGGGTCCAGGCCCGGCAGCTGCAGGCGCGGGTGCTGGGAGGTGTCCGCGCGGCCGACGGTGCTCAGCGCGAACAGCGCGCGGCCGCGGTCCTCGGAGACCACGCCCTGCAGCCAGAGCGGGCTCTCCCCGCGATCGGCGCGCACCAGCTCGCCCGTGAACAGCAGCTCGCGCTGCTCCTTGTACAGCGCGATCCAGGCGCGCAGCTCGGTGAGCTCCTGCGCGCTCGCCGCGCCCAGGTCCCATTCGATCCCGAGGTGGCCCATGAGGGCGCTGTGCGCGCGGAAGCCCAGGGTGTGCAGGCGCCCGGTGGTGTGGGAGCGGCCGGAGGCGACGTGGCTGCCCATGAGCTCGAGCGGGATCAGCTGCGAGGTCCAGCGGTTCATCTGCTGGCGCTCGAGCGGGTCGATGCAGTCCGAGACCCACACCCGATCGGTGTGCTCGAGGACGGCGAGGTCGATGCGGGCCCCGCCCGAGGAGCAGGACTCGATCTCCAGGCCCGGCCGGACCGCGCGCAGCTCGTCCATGAGGCGGTAGGCGGCGAGCGTCTGCTCGTGCACGGCGGCGCGGCCGGTGGCACGGGTCGAGGCCTCGAGCAGGTCGCGGTTGTGGTCCCACTTGAGATAGGAGATCTGGTGCGCCTCGAGCACGGCGACGAGCTGGTCGCGCACATGCGCGTAGGCGCCGGGCTCGGTCAGGTTCAGCACCTGCTGGTGGCGGGATTCCAGCGGCAGGGCCGACGGGGTGGGGCCGAGGATCCACTCGGGATGGGCGCGGGCGAGATCCGAGTCCTCGTTGACCATCTCCGGCTCGACCCAGAGCCCGAACTGCATCCCGAGCCCGATCACGTGGTCCACGAGCGGGCCGAGCCCGTCCGGCCATACGGCGGGAGAGACCTCCCAGTCGCCGAGGCCGGAGAAGTCATCGCGGCGGGAGCCGAACCAGCCGTCGTCCAGCACGAAGCGCTCCACCCCGAGCGCGGCGGCGCTGTCCGCGAGCGCGGTGAGGCGCTCGAGGTCGTGGTCGAAGTACACCGCCTCCCAGACGTTCAGCGTCACCGGACGGTGGGTGTCGACGTGGCCGGGACGGGAGCGGAGGTGACGGTGGAAGCGGGCAGCGACGGCGTCGAGGCCGATCCCGTGGGAGGCGTACAGCCACGGGCCCTCGTACGCCTCGCCGGGGCCGAGGATGACCTCGCCCGGCAGCAGCAGCTCGCCGCCGCCGAGCACGGACTGGCCGGTGCTGATCTTCTCGGCGAGGTGGCGATGGTTGCCGGAGAAGGCGGTGTGCACGGCCCACACCTCGCCGTCCCGGAAGCCGAAGCCGGGCCGGCCCGCGTGCAGGACATAGGCGGAGTCCGCGCCGGTGCGGCCGCGGCGGTTCTCGCGCAGATGGGTGCCAGCAGTGAAGGCGCGGCGCTGCGGGGTGCGCTCCTTCGACCAGCGGCCCGCGAAGTCCAGCAGCTCCTCCGCCTCGCCCGGGACGGGGACGGCGAGGGTGAGCTCCTCGAGTCCGTACGGCGTGGCGCCGGTGTTCGTCACGGTCGCGCGCAGGCGCAGCAGACCGGTGGGCAGCAGCTCGATATCGAGCACGACGGCGAGACCCTGCGCTGCGTCGGCGAGCTCGCAGCGCACCTGAGCGTCGCCGGTCTCCGCGTGGGCGTCCTCGAGCGGGACGCCGTCCACGAGGATCTGCTCGGTGACCAGGCGCGTCGCCCAGCTGGAGCCGTCGGGGCGGGCCCCGGCGAGGCCCTGCCTGCCGATCCAGCCGTCGGACTGCTGAGGGAGAAGCCCCACCCGCACCGGCACGTCCACCGCGTTCTGGGGGACGGGCTCCACGGCCGCCTCGCACAGGGCGTCCAAGCCCGCCGCGCCGAGCGGGCCGAGGGCCGCGCCCCAGTGCGCGAGGGCGGGGAGACGCCCGTCGGTGACGTCGAGGACGGCGGAGACGCCGGCGGTGCTGAGGTGCACGCGGCGGGTCAGGCCGGGGGGTGGGGCGGTGACGGTCGTGTCGAGGGGGATCCTGCGCGGGGTCATCGGGCCTCCGGGGTCGGGCGGGGACGCGGAGGGTCTCTGCCGCACCGCTTTAGGCAAAGTATGAAAATAAACCCGGTTCCGTCAAGTGCCCGCCGTCCGTCGGACGCGCGCCGCGGATGCTCGCCGCTGGCGCTCGACGTCGACGCAGGGGGCAGCAGTGGACGTCAGGGGCCGCGTCCCCTGACGGAGCGATACCCTGTCGCACACCCCGACCAGGCCAGGAGCCCCAGACATGATCTTCACCCAGTCCTCGAAGCTGCGCGACGTGTGCTACGAGATCCGAGGACCGGTCCCCGCAGAGGCAGCCCGTATGGAGGCCGAGGGGCACAAGATCATCAAGCTGAACATCGGCAACCCCGCACCCTTCGGCTTCGAGGCGCCGGACGAGATCCTCGTGGACATGATCCGCACCCTGCCCACCGCGCAGGGCTACTCGGACTCCAAGGGCATCGTCTCCGCCCGTCGCGCGGTCGCGCAGTACTACCAGACCAAGGGCATGCCCGGCATGGGCCTGGATGACATCTACCTCGGCAACGGTGTCTCCGAGCTCATCCAGATGACCTGCCAGGCGCTCGTGGACGACGGGGACGAGGTACTCGTGCCCGCGCCGGACTATCCGCTGTGGACCGCCTCGGTCGCGCTTGCCGGCGGCCGCGCCGTCCACTACCGCTGCGATGAGGAGCAGCACTGGTGGCCGGACGTCTCCGACATCGCGGACAGGGTCACCCCGCGCACCAAGGCGATCGTCGTCATCAACCCCAACAACCCCACCGGCGCGGTCTACCCCGAGCATGTCCTGAAGGACATCGTCGACGTCGCGCGCAAGCACGGGCTGATGATCCTCGCCGACGAGATCTACGACAAGATCCTCTACGACGACGCGGTCCACCACCACATCGCGAAGCTCGCCCCCGACCTGCTCACGATCACCTTCAACGGCCTGTCCAAGGCGTACCGGGTGGCCGGCTTCCGTGCCGGCTGGATGGCGTTGTACGGCCCGAAGGAGAACGCGACCAGCTTCATCGAGGGCCTCGACGTGCTCTCGAACATGCGCCTGTGCCCGAACGTCCCCGCCCAGCACATCATCGCGACCGCGCTCGGCGGCTACCAGAGCGTCGGCGAGCTGCTCCTGCCCGGCGGGCGCCTGCGCGAGCAGCGCGACGTCGCCTACGAGGGGCTCAGCGCGATCGACGGCGTGGACGTGGAGAAGGCGCAGGGGGCGCTGTACATGTTCCCGCGCATCGACCCGGAGATGTACCGCATCGAGGACGATGAGCAGTTCGCCTATGACCTGCTGCGCTCGAAGAAGCTCCTGGTCACGCACGGCACGGGCTTCAACTACCCGCACCCGGACCACTTCCGCCTGGTGACCCTGCCGGCCGTGGACATGCTCGCCGAGGCGGTGGACCGGATCGCCGACCACCTCGCGTCGATCCGGCGCTGATCCCGCCGCACAACGGCCGACGGCCGGGGAGCTGCCACGAGGGCAGGTCCCCGGCCGTCGGCCGTGCGGGTGGTGTCAGACGTGCGAGGGCTCAGACATGGGAAGGCTGCGGCATCCCCTCGCGGGAGACGCGCACCATCTCCTCGCGCTCGACGACCTTCACACGGGCGCGCGGCTCACCGTCCGCGTCCACCGCGGCGGCGCCGAGCGCCTTCTCGTGCTCGTCCAGCGCCATCCAGCCGTCCCAGGTCGTGTACTCGACGCCGCGATCATCCAGCACGCGCAGGATCGCATCGGCCTCCCGCTCGGGGGCCTGCGGGATCGCTCCCGCCTCGAGGTCCTCGAGCAGCGAGCCGATGGTCTCCAGCGCGTCGGACTTCGTGGCGCCGATGAGGCCCACGGGACCGCGCTTGATCCAGCCGTTCGTGTACAGGCCCGGCAGCACCTCGCCGTCCGCGGTGACGCGGCCGGCGGCGTTGGTGATGACGCCGCGGCGGGCGTCGTAGGGGATGCCCGGCAGCTCGGAGCCGTGGTAGCCGACGGCGCGGTAGACGGCGCCCAGCTCGTAGTCGATCATCTCGCCGGTGCCCTCGAGGTTGCCCTCGGCATCCAGGCGCGTGCGCTCGAAGCGCATGCCGGTGACCTTGCCGTCCTCGCCGAGGATCTCGACGGGGCGGTGCCAGAAGTGCATGTGCAGGCGGCGCTGGACGGGCCCGCCGTGGCGGTCCGTGGGCTCCTCGCCGGCGGCCTCGCGGCGCTCCTGCTCCTCGAGCCAGGAGACGAAGGTCTGCACGACCTGGTCGGTGCGCTTGTCCGCCTTGATCGCCTCCCACTCCTCCTCGCTGATCTGGGCGAGGTCGCGCGGGTCCATGACGATCTGCAGGCCCTTGGGGTGGGCGAGCTCGCGGGCCTCGAGCGGCGAGAACTTGGTCTGCGCCGGGCCGCGACGGCCGAAGATGTGCACGTCCTGAGTGCGGGCGGCGGAGAGGCCCTGGTGGACGTTGTCGGGGATCTCGGTGGTCAGCAGCTCATCAGCGCTCTTGGAGAGCACGCGGGCCACGTCGAGGGCGACGTTGCCGTTCCCGATGACGGCGACCTGCTCGGCCTCGAGCGCCCAGGTGCGGGGGTAGTCGGGGTTGCCGTCGTACCAGGCCACGAAGTCCGCGGCGCCGAAGGAGCCCTCGAGCTCGATGCCGGGGATCTGCAGGTGCGCGTCCTTGAGCGCGCCGGTGGCGAAGATGACCGCGTCGTAGT
>DAHVRS010000282.1 GCA_027322375.1 Brachybacterium sp.
AACTTCGTGGCCGACGGGCTGGTGCTGCCCGACCGCACCCCGTCCCCGGCCCTGCTGGATGCGAAGCATCACTACTCCCCCGTCGGCCTCGAGGTCTCCCCCGGCACGGCGCGGATCACCAACCGCTACGCCTTCAGCGACCTGTCCCATCTGCGGGCCGAGGTGTCCGTGGACGCCCAGCAGACCTGGCAGGAGCTGGTCCTGCCGGAGCTCGCCCCCGGGGCGAGCGCCGAGCTGGCGCTGCCGGCGCACGACGGCGCGGTCACCACGGTGCGCCTGCTGACCCGCGAGGCGCAGGGCCCGGTCCCGGCCGGCCACCTGATCATCGCCGCGGACCACGTCGAGCAGGCCCGCCTCGCGGCGGAGACCACGCTGGCCCCCGCGCCGGAGGTGCTCCCGCAGGAGGCGGCCGACGGGACCTGGTCGCTGGGTCCGGCGCGCTTCGACGACCTCGGCCGCCTGGTGGGTCTCGGTGGCCACGCGATCGAGGAGGCGGGCGTGGACCTCTACCGCGCTCCGGTCGACAACGAGCGCGCACGCACCCGCTACCCGCTCGAGGCGCGCTGGAAGCGCATCGGGCTGGATGTGGCCCGTCGACGCCTGGTCTCGATCGCAGCGGACGGCGAGCACCTCGTGGTGCGCAGCCGCATCGGTCTGGACGGCTCGGCGCTCGGCGCCGACGTGCTCGAGCGCTGGCGGGCCGACGACGACGGCGCGGAGGTCGAGGTGACCGTCACCCCGTCGGAGATCTGGCCGAGGGATCTGCCGCTGCCGCGGATCGGCTGGACCTTCGCGCTGCCCAACGCCCCGGACCAGGTGGAGTACGCCGGGTACGGCCCGCACGAGTCCTACCCGGACACGGGCGGCGGCACGACCTTCGCCCGCCGCCGCGCGAGCCTGACCGAGCTGCAGGTGCCGTACGTGTTCCCGCAGGAGAACGGGAACCGGGCCGGGACCGTGCACGCCGTCCTCTCCGGCGGCGGCGGGCCGGGCCTCGAACTGCGCGCACCGGAGGGTCTCGGCCTCGCGGTGCGGCCCTGGTCCAGCGCGGAGCTGGATCTGCGCTCGCACGACGGGGCGCTGCGCGCCGACGGCCGCACCTGGGTGACGCTCTCGGCGGCGCTGCACGGCGTGGGCTCGGCAGCCTGCGGTCCGCTCCCGCTGCCGCAGTACGTGCTCTCCGCCCGGGAGGAGACGTTCCGCTTCCGTCTGTCGACGACCGACTGACCCTCCCGACACCCCGCGCTCACGGCGGCGCCCGCTAGGCTGAAGCGGGCGTCGCCGTGACGCCGTGACGAGGCAGGACCGAAGGGGAGCAATGACTCAGGGGTACGGACAGCAGCCGGGCGGACAGGACCAGTGGGGCCAAGGCGGCCAGAACCCGTCAGGCGACTCCTGGGGCCAGCCCTCCCCCGCACCGCAGCAGAACCAGTGGGGCCAGCCCTCTCCCGCGGCCGCGCCGGGCGGCTACCCGGGTGCCGCGAAGCCTCCGGCCGGCCCGCAGTACGCCGGGCAGCAGTTCGGTGGTCAGCAGTACGCCGGCGCGCAGCTCGCGCCTGACTACGTGAACTGGCGGCGTGTCAAGCTGCTGGGCCTGCTGCTCCTGGGCGGCGCTGCGCTGCTGGTCATCTTCCGCGTGGGCGCCGGGATCGGTTACATCGTGGGCGCCGACGTCGTCAGCGACGCGAGCGCCGATGGGCTCCCGAGCGCTGTCGGCCTGGGGTCGAGCATCGTGGCGACCCTCTTCGCGATCGGGAACCTCGTGGTGAGCCTCGCGATGCTCGTCATCGCCATCATGGCGGCGGTCACCGGCCGCGGTAAGGCCCGCGTGGGCGGCATCATCGTCGCCGTCGCGATCCCCGTCGCGGTCGTCCTGTCCTGGATCATCGGCCTGATCATGACCCTGATCATGTTCGCCGCCTCTACGAACGGCCTGCTCACTGCGAACGACTACCGCATCATCTACGGCGTGGACCTGCTCCGCGCGATCCTCATGGTCGCGGTGATCGCCTATGGCGCGTACATGGTGCACAGCACCGCACGCAAGAAGCTCGGCGCCTGATCTGCTGAGAGCCTGAACGGCAGGCGCCCAGCGCCTGCTCTCGACTCCTGGCGACGCCCCGGTCCCCTCCCGCCCCGGCGGGCGGAGGCCGGGGCGTTCTCGTGCTCGGCACCGGGCGTCGTCCAACGCCGACCGTGTCTCACGGGTCGAGGAGGAACGTCTCTCCGGAGTCCGTCGTCACGAGCGCTCTCCCGCCGCCGACGGCGCGGACCGCCTCGGGCTCGCCCGGCAGGTCCACGCTCGCCAGGACCGTCCCCTCCTCCGCGTCGACGATGCGCAGGCGCCGCCCATCGCGCGGGTCCAGCGGATGCTCTCGCAGCAGCGGGTCCAGGACCACCACGGTGCCCGCGGCGACGGTGCCGCGCACTGCAGCGTCCTCGCTCGCTCCGTCCTCCGTGGCCGCGGTGGTCAGCGGCAGGCTCCACTGCTCGGTGCCGTCGGCGGTGTCGTAGGAGACGAGCTGCCCGGCCTCGTTGACGATCACCATCGTGTCCCCGTCGATGCCGAGCCGGGAGCGGAAGCCGGTCACCTCGGCGAGGCCCTGCCCGCCGGGCGCGGTCCAGGCGCTCTGCGCGCCGGAGACGACGATCTCGCCGGTCACCTCGCTGCCCGCCTCGGTGCCGTGGGCGAGCACCCGTCCGTGGTCGAGCATGACCTCCCACTCCCCCGCCGGTGAGGGGTCCGAGGTCCACAGCGCCTCCCCGGCGCGGAAGGCGGTGGCCGTGAGCGCACCGTCCTCATCCGCGCAGGCGGTGAGCACCAGCGGGGCGAGGTCCGCCTGTGTCGGGGCGGGGACGGCCTCGGGGGCGGTCACGGCGATCCGGCAGTCCTCCTCGGGGCTGGCAAGGCGGCGGCCGACGGCGATGCCGGTCGCGGGGTCGAGCTGGAACCAGCCCTGCACCTCGTCATAGCGCAGCGGCACGGCCGGGACGATGCCGGAGTCCTCGAGGGCGGCGGCGAGGTCGAGGCCGGTCACGTCGTGGGCGGGGAGCCAGGTGCCGGCGGGATCCGGGCCGCGCGTCGTCTCAGGGACCTGGAACTCCCACAGCGGCTCCTCGCCCGCGGTGAGGTCCACACCGCGCAGGGTGCACAGCCCGTCCGTGCAGGAGTGGAGGATGAGGAGGTCGCCGGTGAGGGAGAGCGGGACGCCGGGGAGGGTCTGCTCGGGCGGGAGCCCGTCGGGGCTGGAGAGGGTGGGATCCAGGTGGAGGATGCGGGTGGCGGCGCCGTCGGTGAGCAGCAGGCGGGTGCCGTCGGCGGCGAGCGCGGCGGACTCTCCCTCGGTTCGGGGAACCGTGCGCACGCTGTTCCCGGTCAGCAGCTCGAGCCGGTCGGCGCGGCGCACGACGGCCGGGGCCTCCGCTCCCTGCTCCGTGGCCGGGACCGTGAGCAGCCGGTCATCGCCCGCGAGCGGGTCGATGCGGGCGGCCTCCGCCGCGGGCCAGGGCGTATGCGCGGCGAGCACTGCGGGGAGCGTGAGCGCGGCGGTCAGCGCGAGGCCGAGCCCGCCCGCGAGCAGCCCTCGTCGGCCCAGCAGCCCCCGTCGGCCGGAAGGAACTCTCCGAAGCGGCAGCGCGAGCACCGCGGCGGCGAGCGCGGTGCCGGCGAGCACGCCCGCGGCGAGCCGGAGCGCGCCCAGCAGGAAGTGCGCCCCGAGCAGGGCGCAGATCCCGGCGAGGGCTGCGAGTGCGAGCGCGGTCCCGAGTGCGAGGACCGGGTCGGCCCCTTCGCGCTGCGGGTCGCTCACCGGGCCTCGCCGTAGTAGGCGCCGATGGTCTCCTCCCGCAGGGCGTCGAAGGAGCCGTCCTGCAGGGAGGCGCGGATGCGGTCCACGAGCCGCACCACGAAGCGCTCGTTGTGGATCGTGCACAGCGTCGAGGCGAGCATCTCCTTGGCGCGGAAGAGGTGGTGCACGTACGCGGCGGTGTAGTGCGTGCAGGTGTAGCAGTCGCAGGTCTCGTCGATCGGCGCGAACTGGCGGCGATAGCGGGCGCCGGTGAGGTTCACCCGTCCGGTGCGGGTGTAGACGGCGCTGTTGCGCGCCACGCGGGACGGGGAGACGCAGTCGAAGGTGTCGGCGCCTGCGGCGATCGCGATGAACAGGTCGTCGACCTCGCTGATCCCCAGCAGGTGGCGGGGCTTCTGTTCGGGCAGCTCCTCGGTCACCCAGCGCACGATCGTGCCGAGGTTCTCCTTCTCGAGCGCGCCGCCGATCCCGAAGCCGTCGAACGTCCAGCCCTCCACGTCCATCGCGCCGAGGTCGCGGGCGGCCTGGCGGCGCAGGTCCTCGTACTGCGCGCCCTGGATCACGCCCCACAGCTGCTGGTAGGGGCGGTGGGTGCGCTCCGAGGTGAGGCGGGCGTGCTCGGCGAGGCAGCGGATGGCCCACAGCCGGGTGCGCTCGAGCGCCTTCTCCTGATAGCCGCGGGAGTTCATGAGGGTGGTGAGCTCGTCGAAGGCGAACATGATGTCCGCGCCGAGGCCGTGCTGGATCTGCATCGAGACCTCGGGCGTGAAGCGGTGCTCGTCGCCGTTGATGAAGGAGCGGAAGGTGACACCGTCATCGTCCACGTGGGCGAGACGCTCCTTGCCCTCGCGCACGGCGTCGTCCTCGCCGCTCGCGGTGCGGGCCTTCTCCCCGCCGGAGAACTCGGAGGAGAGCACCTTCTGGAAGCCGGCCCCGAGGCTCATCACCTGGAAGCCGCCGGAGTCGGTGTAGGTGGGGCCGGGCCAGTTCATGAAGGTGCCCAGCCCGCCTGCCTCGTCCACGAGATCGTGGCCGGGCTGGAGGTAGAGGTGGTAGGCGTTGGCCAGCAGGGCCTGCGCGCCGAGGTCCGCCATCGACTCCGGCAGCACCGCCTTCACGGTCGCCTTGGTGCCCACGGGGATGAAGGCGGGGGTCGCGATGTCGCCGTGCGGGGTGCTGATCACCCCGGCGCGGGCCGCCTCGCCGTGGCGGGCGGTGATCGTGAAGCCCACGTCAGCGGGGCTCGGGGCGGCGGACGGCGAGGACTCAGCAGGCATGGAGGTCACCGCACCATGGTCCCACGGGCACGTGGCGCTCCACAGGCCACAGCGCCGACAGGGCAGAGCACGCGGCGAACGGCGGCCGGGTAACGCACACCGGCAGGGCCGGGCAGAGGCGGATCCACTAGGATCCACGCAGCGCCGGGCGTCCGGAAGACGCCGGATCGCCCGGGAGACAGGGCCCGGGCCGCATGCACCGTCGGCCGCGCGGAAGGGGATCGCGATCAGCTCGCCCAGTGATCCGCCGCGCCCGCGCCGCGGTGGCCGACGCGCCCGTGCGCTGAGCGCCGAGGAGCTTGCCCGCCAGCGCGCGCTCGAGGACGCCGCTGCCGAAGAGCCCGTGCACCTGGCCGATGACCTCGAGGACTGGACCCAGGAGCCCGACGAGGCGACTGCACCCGATCCGGAGCCCCAGCACCAGCCGCAGCACCCGCATGCCCACGTGGCCCGTCGGCGCCCGCGCTCCGAGCTGTCCTCCTGGCTCGCCGGGCCGCTGCCCTCGCACACCTCCTCCCTCGACGACTGGTTGCAGGGTCCGATCGAGCTGCACGCCGAGCGGGAGGCGGAGGATGCCTGGTCCACCTCCGGCTCCGTCTCCGGCACCTGGCGGCCGCGCGGTGAGGCCTCCCGCTCCCGCAGCCTCGCCCCCGCCCCGCACCCCGGCGCCGCGGGGACCGAG
>DAHVRS010000238.1 GCA_027322375.1 Brachybacterium sp.
GGTCGCGGGTGTAGGTGCCCTCGGGGAAGATCATCACGATCTCGCCGCGGGCGAGGGCGGCGCGGGCGTCCACGAGTGCGTCGGCGCTGCGGGAGGTGCCTCGGCGCACTGGGATCTGCCTCGCCGCGCGCAGCAGCGCACCGAGCACGGGCACGCGGAACAGCGACTCCTTGGCGAGATAGCGCGGCGCGACGCCCGAGGCCTGCAGCAGGTGCCCGAAGGAGAAGGGGTCCAGGGCGCTGAGATGGTTGCCGCAGACGATCGCCGGGCCGTCGATCCCGAGCTGCTCCGTGCCCTGCCAGCGGGGGCGGGTGAGCAGGGTCAGCAGGGGGCGCAGCGGCAGCTGCGCGAGGGCGATGACGAGCCCTGCTCGGCGCGCTACGGGACGGGCGGTGCCCACGTCCCAGCTGCGCAGCAGGGAACTGCGCCTCCGGCCGAGGGACTGCGTCATCCGGCCGACGTTCCCCGGCCCAGGGCGCGCCGCGATACCTGCCCCGTGAGCGACGCGGCGCGCGGATCGCCCGCGAGGGCGCGTCGGCGCAGCGTGGTGGGTGCTCGCCGGGCGAGGGTGTTCACGGCGGCGGCGTGCATGAGCCGGCGCGGGGCGAAGGCCAGACGGCCGCGCAAGGAGCGGTACTTCACCGCGGTGGTGACCTGGAGCAGCTCCCCGCCGGGCAGCAGCGCGACGCAGATGCGGCCCGTGAGCTTGTCGTCGTCGTCGATGATCAGCGCCTCGGAGCCGACGACCTCGTCCGCCACGAACTCCTTCTGCGGCGGGGGCACCATGTCGAACAGGCGGATCGCCTCATCGCGCAGGGCGCGCACGCCCCGGGAGGAGAGCGGGGTGTTCTCGTGGGCGAAGATCGCCTCCGCCCACACGCGCGGGTCGGTCTCCTCGACACCGGCGGTGGGGACGATCACCACATCGCAGTAGTCGGGGATCGGGATGTCGCGCAGGGCGAGGGACCCGTCGATCATCAGTCCTCCTCCCAGAAGTCCGCGCCGAGCGCGGTGAGCTTGTCGCGGAAGGACTCGTAGCCGCGGTCGATGAGGTCGATGCCGCGGATCGTGGAGACCCCCTCGGCGCCGAGCGCCGCGATGAGATACGAGAAGCCGCCGCGCAGGTCCGGCACGGTGATGTCCGCCCCGTGGAGGGCGTGCGGGCCGGAGACCACGGCGGAGTGGTTGTAGTTGCTGCGGCCGAAGCGGCAGCTCGAGCCGCCCAGGCACTCGCGGTAGACCTGGATCCGGGCGCCCATGTCGTTGAGGGCGCGGGTGAAGCCGAGACGGTTCTCGTAGACGGTCTCGTGGAGGATCGAGATGCCGTCGGCCTGGGTGAGGGCGACCACGAGCGGCTGCTGCCAGACGGTCATGAAGCCGGGGTGGACGTCGGTCTCCAGCGCGATCGCGCGCAGTGGGCCGCCGGGGTGGAAGAAGCGGATGCCGTCCTCGAGGAACTCGATCCCGCCGCCCACACGCCTGAAGACGTTCAGGAAGGTGGCCATCGGCTTCTGCTCCGCGCCGCGGACCATCACCGAGCCCTTCGTCACCAGCGCCGCGCAGGCCCAGGAGCCGGCCTCGATGCGGTCGGCGAGGGCGACGTGCTCGTAGCCGCCGAGGCGCTCGACGCCCTCGATCGTGATGGTGCGGTCGGTCTGCAGGGAGATGAGCGCGCCCATCTTCTGCAGCACCGCGATGAGGTCCTCGATCTCGGGCTCGACCGCGGCATTGGTGAGCTCGGTGATGCCCTGGGCGCGCACGGCCGTGAGCAGCACCTGCTCGGTCGCGCCGACGCTCGGGTACTCGAGGTGGATCTTGGTGCCGCGCAGGCCGTTCGGCGCGGTGATGTAGATGCCCATCTCGCGCTTGTCGACCACGGCGCCGAAGCTGCGCAGCACGTCGAGATGGTAGTTGATGGGCCGGTCCCCGATTCGGCAGCCGCCGAGGTCGGGGATGATCGCCTCGCCCAGGCGATGCAGCAGCGGGCCGCAGAACAGGATCGGGATGCGCGAGCTGCCGGCGT
>DAHVRS010000243.1 GCA_027322375.1 Brachybacterium sp.
CCATCCCGTGACCTGGCAGACGAGATCGTGGAAGCGATCCTGGAGGCGACTGTCCACACTGCCGGTTGTCCACAATGTCGACGGACCGACCTCTGGCCCCTCGCCTGTGACGTACTCTCCCGGAAGGCCGGGCCAGGGGGCCGCGACGACGCGCAGGAGGACAGCTGTGGGGGCAGAAGCACCGGTGATGAGGCTGCGGAGGCCGCGATGGAAGGACCCGCGCCTGCTCGTGGGGATCGTTCTGGTCCTGGCGAGCGTGCTGATGGGGGCGCTGCTGGTCTCCCGGCTCTCCGCGACCACCCCCGTGCTCGTCGCGCGCTCCGCGATCACCCCCGGTGACTCGTTGGAGTCCGCTGACTTCGTCACCGTCCAGATGCGGCTCGGCGAGCAGGCACCGAAGTACGTCGCCTCCCCGGATGCGATCCCCGACGGCGCCGTCGCCGCGACCTCGGTGGCGCCGGGGGAGCTGCTGCCGATGTCTGCCGTGGGACAGCCGGCTGACGTCACCCTCCGCCCCGTCGTGATCCCGGTCGACTCCTCGGTCGCCGAATCTGTGCGCCCCGGCGCCTCCGTCGAGCTGTGGCACACCTCCGAGGCAGGGGAGGACGGCTCCCCGGCGCAGGCCACGCTGCTGGTGTCCGACGCAGTGGTGCGCCGCGTCGACGAAGGCAGCTCGCTGGCCATGCGCTCCATGGCGGTGGAGGTGCTGGTGCCCGCGGACCAGCTCGCTGACGTGCTCGAGGTCCTCTCGCAGGATGAGCGGCTGGACGTGATCGGCGTGCCCGGCGCGCACGAGGTCTCCCCATGATCGACATCGTGCTCTGCGCCTCGGGCAGCGACGAGGTCAGGATCGTCCACGACCTGGCCACGGACCGGGACCGCACCGCTCGGGTGGTGCGCCGCTGCGCGGACCTCGCCGAGACTCTTGCCGTGGTCGCCGCCGGGATCGGCGACGTGGTGCTCGTCGACCTCTCCGTTCGCGGACTGGGGCGGGACGCGATCACGACCCTGCTGCGGGATGCGGCCGTGGTCGGACTGCGCCACGAGGATGCTCCCGAGCAGACCTCCCTCAGCCTGCGGCACATCGTCGCGGCCGACGCCCCGATCGACCAGATCCTCGCCGTGGTCACCGCCGCGGTCGCGGGAGAGACCGAGGACGCCGAGGCCTGGGTGCAGGACGCCGCGGACACGAGTCGCCCGGAGGGCTCCCGACTGGTCGTGGTGTGGGGGCCGACGGGCGCCCCCGGACGCTCGACGATCGCGCTGAACCTCGCCGCGGAAGCCGCAGCAGCCGGACGGGAGACCGTCCTCGTCGATGCAGACACCTGCGGGCCGGCCCTGAGCCAGATGCTCGGAGTGCTGGACGAGGCGCCGGGACTGGTCGCCGCGGCGCGAGCCCATGACCGCGCCACTCTCGACGAGGAGACCCTCGACTCGCTGCTCCCGCTCGTCCAGCCGCGCCTTCGCCTGCTCAGCGGGATCGGAGTCCCCGCACGGTGGCCCGAGCTGCGGCGCACCGCACTGGACGGGGTGTGGTCCGTCCTCGCCCGTCGCGACGCTCTCGTCGTGGTCGACGTGGGCCCGGTGCTCGAGGAGGACGAGGAGCTCAGCTACGACACCGCAGCTCCGCAGCGCAACGCCGCCGCGATCAGTGCACTCGAGGCCGCGGACGCGGTGATCGCGGTGGCCGCGGCGGATCCCGTGAGCATCACCCGTCTCCTGCGTGAGCAGAGCCGGCTCGAGGAGCTGGGCGTCGACGAGCTGCACGTCGTCGTCAACCGGCTCGGTGCCCCCGTGCCCGGTGACCGCGTGCGCGAGCTCATCACCTCGCGCCTGCCCGCCGCCTCGCTCAGCCTGCTGCCGGATGATCCGGGCGCCTGCCGCACTGCAGCCTGGGACGGGGCGCTGCTGGCCGAGACGGCACCCCGCTCCGCACTGCGCAAGGGGCTGCGGGAGCTCGCACACAGTCCTGCGCTCATCGGCGCGGAGCCCGGCGCGGGCGCTGGAGCCGACGAGCGAGCACCCGCACGCTCAGGCGCGAGGTGACCGTGAGGCAGGCGCTGCGCCAGGCGCGATACCCGGCGCAGCACGGTGAAGGTGCCCCCGCGGTGAGAAGATGGCGCTCATGAGGATCTTCCTGCCGCTTGCAGCCCCCGACCGCGCCGTGCTCGAGACCGGC
>DAHVRS010000244.1 GCA_027322375.1 Brachybacterium sp.
GGTCGATCCGCGCACCGCCGCGATGCTCGCCCGCGCCGAGGAGGACGTGCCGCCCCCGGCGATCGAGCCGGTGCCCGGAGCGCCCGTGGTCCGCTTCCGCGAGGTGTCCTTCGCCTACGAGGACGGCGAGGACGTGCTGCACGGCATCGACTTCTCCGTAGCCCGCGGGGAGAAGATCGCGCTGGTCGGCGAGTCCGGCGGCGGCAAGTCCACGATCGTGAACCTCCTGCTGGGGCTCTACGAGCCGCGCGAGGGCGCCGTCGAGGTGGTGGGCCGCACCAGCACCGAGCTGCCGCTGGACCAGCTGCGCTCCCGCATCGGCGTGGTCTTCCAGGACGCCTCCCTGTTCTCCGGCACGATCGCCGAGAACATCGCCTACGGCCGGCCCGGCGCGAGCGAGGAGGAGATCGCCGACGCCGCGCGCCGCGCGAACGCCCACGGCTTCGTGCGCCGCTTCCCCGACGGCTACCAGCAGGTGATCGGCGAGCGGGGCCTGAAGCTCTCCGGCGGCCAGCGCCAGCGCATCGCCGTGGCCCGCGCGATCCTCAAGGACGCGCCCGTGCTCGTGCTCGACGAGGCCACCAGCGCGCTGGACACGAAGGCGGAGCGGCAGGTGCAGAAGGGCCTGGACGAGCTGATGGAGGGCCGCACCTCGCTGATCATCGCCCACCGCCTCTCCACCATCGCGAGCGTGGACCGGATCATCACCCTCGAGAACGGGCGGATCAACGAGATCGGCAGCCCCGCCGAGCTCGCCGCCTCCGGCGGGATCTACGCCCAGCTGCTCGCCCTCCAGAGCTCCGGGGACCGGAAGTCCCTCGCGAAGTTCGACATCACCGCCTGAGCACGCGGACCAGCACCACCAGGACCACCAGCTCCACAAGGGTCTGGGTGACCACGGCCGCGGGCGCGAGCGGGGCAGGCAGCGCGAGCGCGAGCGGGAGGACCACGAGGGAGTTCCGCGTCGCACCGGAGAGGGAGACAGCGCGGGCCTCGGGGGCCTCCAGGCGCAGCAGACGCGCGAGGAGCATGCCCGCCGTGGCGGCCAGCACGGCGAAGGTGAGATAGAGCGGCACCAGGAGCAGCAGCGAGGAGCCGGCGCCGAGCGCGCGCGGGGTCTGTGAGAGGGCGACCGCAGCGAGGACCAGCATCATCAGCGGCACCATCGTCAGCCCCAGATCGAATTGCGGCGCCAGGCGCTGCAGGAGCGCCGCCGCCAGCAGCGGCAGCAGCACCAGCAGCACCAGAGCGCGACCCCGCCGCGCAGCAGCAGCGGAACCTGGTGGCGTTCGAGGAAGGGCACGGGCTGAGTGTGCCATCGGAGAACTGCCAGGCACCTGCCGAACCCGGCGGCTACGATGGCCGGGACCAGAAACTTCGGGGGCGACGAAGGAGCTCACATGGGATTCATCCAGGCATTCAAGGGCGCGCTGAGCGGCATGCTCGCGGACCAGTGGAAGGACTTCCTCACGGTCCCCAACGGGATCTCGCAGACCGCTGCACTGTTCCCGGCCGTGCCGGCCGGCACGAACGCGGGCCGCGGCGCTAACACGAAAGGCTCCGAGCACGTCATCTCCAACGGCTCGAAGATCCTCGTGCCCCAGGGCTACGGCCTCATCACCGTGGTCGACGGTCGGGCGACGGGCCTGATCACCGAGGCCGGCGGCTACGAGTTCAACGACTCCTCCCCGGACTCCCGCTCGATCTTCGCGGGCGATGACCTGCTCGCCTCGACCGTGGGCACCTCCTGGGAGCGCTTCAAGTTCGGCGGGCGCCCCTCCTCCCAGCAGCTCGCGTTCTTCGTGAGCCTCAAGGAGATCCCCGACAACCGCTTCGGCACCCAGTCGGAGATCTACTGGGACGACGCCTACCTCAACGCACAGGTCGGCGCGATCACCCGCGGCTCCTACACGCTGCGGATCATCGACCCGCTCCTGTTCGTGCACAACTTCGTGCCCGCCGCGTACATCTCTGCGAACGCTGCCGTGTTCGACTTCGCCGACCAGAACAACAAGGCCGGCGAGCAGCTGTTCAACGAGGTCGTGGGCTCCCTCGCCCAGGCGTTCTCGCGGTACACGAACGATCCCGACAAGGGCAACCGCATCACCCGCATCCAGGGCGACTCGGTGGGCTTCGCGCAGTCGCTCTCCGCCGCCGTCGAGGAGGGCTACCGCTGGTCCAGCGACCGCGGCCTCGCGATCGTGAAGACGGCGATCGTCTCGATCGAGTACGACCAGCACACCCGTGAGCTGCTGGTCGACGTGCAGAAGGCCGACGCCCTCTCCGGCGCCCGGTCGCAGTCCTTCATGAACCAGGCCGCGGCCCGCGGTGTGCAGTCCGCCGGGGAGACCGGC
>DAHVRS010000245.1 GCA_027322375.1 Brachybacterium sp.
GGCGCGGGCAAGACCACCTTCACCCAGGGCCTCGGCGCGGGGATGGACGTGCGCGGCCCCGTCGCCTCGCCCACCTTCGTCATCGAGCGCGTCCACCCCTCGCTCTCCGACGGCCCGGACCTCGTCCACGTCGACGCCTACCGGCTCGGCGGGGGAGGGGACATCGACGACCTCGACCTCGAGGCGGACCTGGACCGCGCCGTCACCGTCGTGGAATGGGGCCGTGACCGCGTGGAGCACCTCGTGGACTCCTACCTCCTCGTCGAGCTCGAGCGGCCCGACCAGGTCGAGGACTTCGACGATCCCGACGAGCCGCGCACCCTGCGCCTGAGCGGCCACGGCCCGCGCTGGGACGAGGCGGCCGCCGCGCAGCTGCGCGAGGCTCTTTCCGGCGCTGCCGATGCTGCCGATACTGCTGACCTCGAGGAGAACTGATGCTGCTGGGGATCGACACCTCCGGGGCCGTGAGCGTCGCCGTCGCTCGCCGCGAGCTGACCGGGGACGAGGCGCCGCTCGAGGTGCTCGCCGTCCGCTCCGACACCCGCTCCCGCCACCACGACGAGGTGCTCCTGCCGCTCATCGAGCAGACCCTCGAGGAGGCGGGCACCAGCCGCGCCGAGCTCACCGGCGTCGTCGCTGGCCGCGGCCCGGGCCCCTTCACGGGCCTGCGCGTGGGTCTCGTCTCCGCCCGCTCGATCGCCGCGGTGCTCGACGTGCCGCTGCTCGGCGTCTGCTCCCTGGACGCGCTCGCCCACCAGGCACTCGCGACGGACGGTGGAGATGGCGAGGTGACCGTGGGGGTCGCACTCGATGCACGCCGCCGCGAGGTCTACCACGCCCGCTACCGCCGCGCGGCCGACGGCACCACCGAGCGACTGTCCGAGCCCGCCGTTGCCGCCCCCGCAGACGTCGCCGACGAGCTCACCGCCTGCGACCTGCTCGTCGGCTCCGGCACGACGCTCTACCCCGAGCTGCTGCCCGCGACCGCGGACCTCGCCCATGTGGACGCCGGCCACCTGCTGCTGGTCGCCGCGGAGCTCACCGCCCGCGGCACCGACCTCAGCAGCACCGAGCCGATGTACCTGCGCGCGCCCGACGCCGCCAAGCCGACCGCGCGCAAGAGCGCCCTGGGCCGCTGAGATGACAGCGCCGGGGGAGGCAGGGCCGAGCTGGTCGCTGCGCCCCGCGACGCTCGAGGACGTCGAGGCGATCGCTTTCGCCGAGCTCGAGCTGTTCCCCGACGAGGCCTGGAACGTCTTCCAGCTCGCCGAGGAGATCAGCCACCCCTCCCGCCGCTATGTCCTCGCCGTCGAGGACGGGGGAGAGGCTGAGCGAGCGGAGACTGGGCGCGAGGGCGCGCTTCTCGGCTACGCCGGGATCATGCTCGCTGGCGACACGGCGGACCTGCACACGATCGGCACCCGGCGCGAGGGGATCGGCATCGGCCGCGCGCTGCTCGCCTGGTGCGAGGAGCAGGCACGTGCCGGCGGGGCCGAGCGGATGCTGCTCGAGGTGCGCGAGGACAACACCCGCGCCCGCGCCGTCTACACCGCCGCCGGCTACCGGGAGATCTCCCGCCGCCGCGGCTACTACCGCATCCGCGGACAGCGCATCGATGCCCTGGTGATGGAGCGCTCCCTGACCGAGCGTCCCGCTCCCTGACCGAGCGTCCCGTCCCCCTGACCGCTTCCACCGCACGAAGTTTCAAGCCCCCTGACTGACATCAGGCCATAGAGGACGTTGAGGTCACGCAGAGGGATTGAATGTTCGCGGTGGGCTGGGTGCCGGGAGCGCGCTGGGCGTCGTGAGCGCTCCGGGGTCAGGCGCCGGCGCCCGCGAGGGCGAGGAACTCGGCGCGGGAACGGGGATCCTCGCGCAGCCCGCCCAGCAGCGAGGAGGTCACGGTGCTGGAGCCGGTGGCCTGCACGCCGCGCAGGGTCATGCAGGAGTGCTCGGCCCGCAGCACCACACCCACGGCCTTCGGGGCCAGCTGCTCCTGCAGCCACAGCGCCACCTGACGGGTCAGGCGCTCTTGGGTCTGGGGCCGGCAGGCGAAGTGCTCGACGATCCGGGCCAGCTTCGACAGGCCCAGGATCCGCTCCCCAGGCAGATAGGCGACGCAGGCCGTGCCCACGAAGGGCAGCAGATGGTGCTCGCACACGGAGCGGAAGGGGATGTCCCGGGCGAGGACGAGCTCGTCATAGCCCTCGTCGTTCGGGAACGTGGTCGCGGTGAACTCCCGCGGGGTGAGCATCTCCGCCCACGCCCGGGCCATGCGGCCCGGGGTAGCACGGAGGTGCTCGGTGTCCAGGCCCACGCCGAGCGCCCGGAGGAAGTCGGCGGCTGCCTTCTCCGCAGCCTCCATGTCCCGCGTGGTGTCGTCGCCGAGATGGACGTCGGTGCTCATCGGGCGTCGGCCTCCAGGGTGTGGCCGGTGTACTTCCGGGCGAGCAGGCCGAGCGCGACGGCGGCGATCAGCAGGCCCACGTCGCGCAGCGCGACGTCGTAGAAGCCGGAGTAGGTGAGCAGGTTCAGGATGATGCCGGCGAGCCAGGCGGCGACCGCCCAGGCGGCCAGACGCGGCCGGATCGCGACGGCGAGGCCGGCGACGATCTCGATCACGCCGACGACATACATCGCGGTCTGCGCGGAGACGGGCAGGAGTGCCGCGACCCAGGGGCGAGGTAGCCGGGCCAGTCGGTGAGCAGGTTCGTGAACTTGTCCAGGCCCATGAGGAGGGGCAGGACCACGAAGCCGGCGCGCAGCACCCAGGAGGCGGAGAAGCCGGGGTCACGGCGGAGCTGATCCGTGAACGAGAGTGAGGAGGGGGTGGAGACGGGGGCCGAGGTGACCATGGGGAGAGCTCCTTCTAGAACCAATGGGATGCACTTTTAGAGCCCTCCTCGAGACCCTATTTGTCAAGAAGCGTTGGTGTGAGAGTTGGAGCATGACCTCACAGGCAGCACCGGAGGGCGATGGCCTGCAGGGCCTCAGCGCCCTCGCAGACCCTGCACGCCGCCGGCTGTACGACGCGGTCGCCGCACAGGACGAGCCCATGACCCGCGATGCGGCGGCGATCGAGGCGGGCATGACCCGCACCCTCGCGGCGTACCACCTCGACAAGCTCGTGGACGCGGGCCTGCTCGCGACCACCTACGCGCGACCGCCCGGCGTGGGCGGCCCCGGCGCGGGCCGGCCCGCCAAGCGGTACGAGCGCGTGCGGGAGGAATGGACCGTCTCCATCCCGCCGCGCGACTACGCCCTGCTCGCCGAGCTGCTCGCCACCGCGATCGACGACGACGGCGGCGGGGCGCTCCAGCGTGCCCTCGAGCGCGCGGCGAGCATGGCCGGGCAGGCGATGGGGGAGGAGAGCGGCGAGCTGCTCTCTCTGCTCGTCGAGCGCGGCTATGAGCCCGCGGTCGATGAGGCGGGCGAGATCGTGCTGCGCAACTGCCCCTTCCACCGCCTCAGCCGCACCCACACCGAGCTCGTGTGCACGCTGAACCAGAACCTGCTGGGCAGCGCCCTGTCCTGCCGTGGCGAGGACCCGGCGCGCGCCGAGCTGTGCCCGCACGAGGGCCGCTGCTGCGTGGTGATCCGGGCGGGCGACGCCTGACCTCTCGCGCCTGCCGCCTCAGAGGTGGTGGCGGACCTTCTGGAAGAGGTCCGGGTAGCGGGCATCGAGCCGCGCCGTGGCGATCTTCTGCCCCACCAGCATCGCCACCGCACCGGCGGCGAGGGCGAGGATGCCTGCGAGGACCGTGAGGGCGAGGCTGCCCACCGCCGCGCCCCAGATCCCCACCCCGATCGCGGGCAGGAGCGGGATGACCATCGCGGTCATCGCGACCGCCATCGCGAGCATCGCGTTCGAGCTCGAGGCGGACTTGTCCTTCATCGGGTTCGTGCCCGGAGGGGAGCTCGGATAGGGCAGCAGCACCCCGACCACCATCGAGGTGCCCCAGCCGGTGGCCAGTGCGCCGACAGAGCCCATCACGGTCATCGGCACCAGCCAGCCCCAGCCGTACAGCAGCGGCAGCACCGCCATGATCACGATCGTCGGCGGGGTCATGAGCAGGGCCATCGCCGCGATGCGTCCCAGCAGGTTCGCGCGGGCCGGGGCGTCGGCGACGATGTTCACCCAGCCGGCCGGGCCGTCGAAGCCGATCTCGTTGGCCAGGGTGATCCCGGACATCGAGCACATGAACACGGCCATCCCCAGCATCATCGGCCGCGAATCGGGGAGCACGAAGCCCATCGCCACGAAGAACACGATGACCACGGGGTAGACGCCGAGCGCCGCGAGATAGCGGGTGTCGCGCCGCCAGTAGCGCAGGGCCCGGCCCATCGAGGCGCCGAAGGGGCCCGGGCGCACGAAGCGCGGCACGAGCGGGGAGACCTTCGCCGCGCCGGAGGAGGCGTCACCGTTGAGCGCCGAGGTGAGCGCGAGGGCGATCGAGCGCCGCCACCACCGCCACACGAGCACGAGGCTCGCCGCCCCGATCAGGGCGCGCACGAGAGCAGTGAGCACGTTGCCCTCGGCGAGGTCCATCGGCACCGCGAACAGCGCCCCGAACGGGGTCCAGGCGAGGATCTCCGTGGCCTGGGGGAGCAGGTCGCGCACCGCGGAGTAGTCGAGGTCGCCGAGCTTCTGCATCGACAGGGAGAGCCCGTAGATCACCACGAGCATGACGATCATGCCGAGGATCCCGCCGAGCTCGCGGCCCTTGCGGCTCGAGGTGCGGGACGCGGAGTGCGCGAACCAGGCGCGCGGCAGCAGCAGGCAGAGGGCGTAGGCGGCGAGGTTCGCGGGCAGCAGCGCGAGCGCGCCGAGCACCACCCAGGCCGTTCCCTGCCCGAACATCACCAGCCACATCAGCTCGAAGACGGTCCCGATCCCGATCGCGGCGAGGGTGAACAGGCTCGGCAGGCTCAGCGCCGCGGCGGCGAACATGCCCGGCTGGAGCTCGGCGGCGCGGCGCGGGTACAGTGCGAAGGCGCGCGGATCCAGAGTGTCGTCGACCCCGAAGGCGAGGACCGGGATGAGCAACCACACCAGCACCGTCAGGGCGCCGAGGCCGCGCAGGATCTGCGGGAACAGGTCCCCCTCCCCAGCCCACAGGGTGGTGCCGAGGAACGCGAAGACCAGCAGCACCAGGCCGCCGATCCCGTAGAGCGCCCCGATCGAGGTGCCGATGATCTTCCCGACGTTCTTGCGGTAGGACCGCTTCCACAGCGTCCACTTCAGCCGCAGCTGGAGGCGCAGCAGATCGCGCGCGGCGATCCGTCCGTGATGGACGTCCTGCGCCGCGGCGGTCTGGACATGCTCGGTGCTCAGGACTCCAACCACGACAGGCTCCCCTCTGCGACGTTCCCGCCGCCGACCAGGTCGATGAAGGTCTGGACGAGGCTTCCGCCGCGGCGCACCTCGTCGAGCGTGCCGTCGGCCATGAGCCGGCCCTCGGCGATGATCGCGACGTGGCTGCACAGCCCCTCGACGAGCTCCATCGCGTGGCTCGAGAGGACCACGGTGCCGCCGCCGTCCACATAGGCGGTGAGGATCGTGCGGATCACCTGGGCCGAGACCGGGTCCACCGCCTCGAGGGGCTCGTCGAGCACGAGCAGACGAGGCGCATGGAGGAGGGCGCTGGCCAACAGGATCTTCTTGGTCATCCCCGCGGAGTAGTCGACGACGAGCTTGCCGTCCTCCCCGTCGAGATCGAGCGCGGCCAGAAGCGAGGCCGAGCGCTCCTCGACCACGTCAGCCTCCATCCCGCGCAGCAGGCCCACATAGGTGAGCAGCTCGGGGCCGGTGAGCCGGTCGAAGGTGCGCAGCCCGTCGGCGAGCACGCCGAGGCGGGCCTTCGCGGTGTGGGGGTCCTGCCACATGTCCGCGCCGAGCACGTGCGCGGTGCCCGCGTCGGGGCGCAGCAGGCCCGTCGCCATGGAGAGCGTGGTGGTCTTGCCCGCACCGTTGGGGCCGACGATCCCGTAGAAGGAGCCGCGCGGCACGTCCAGCGAGATCCCGTGGACCACCTCGGTGCGGTCGAAGGACTTGCGCAGCCCGCGGATCGACAGGGCGGTGTTCTCCGGGACTGCGGCATCGTGCGCGACGGGGGCGGCGACGCCGGTGACCGGCGCGGGCGCGGCAGCATCGGGCGCGAGCGCAGTGGGGCCGACGGGCGCCTGCGGCGCAGTGTGGTCGGGCGCCTGCATGGTGGGGCCGACGGGGGCTTCGGGTGCTGCGCCGTCGGGCCGGGGGAGAGGGGCGGCTGGCTGGTCGCTGTGCATGCGTTCACGCTACTGCCGGGCCCCGCGCGCGTCTCCCGCCGCTCGGTGCGGAGGGGGACCGACCTTCGTCGACAATGTCCGCTCCCGCTCATCCAGCACGTCAGTCGTCAGTTCCTGGTCACAAAGCGCACGGGACGCACGTCTAGGATGCACCGAGAGCGAACCCGCTCGGACGGAAGGAGCCCCATGTCCAAGCTGCGCCCCGCACCGAGAGCACCCGGCGTCGCGCCGGAGGTCGAGGAGATCCCGCTCGGCGTCCGACGCGCGGCCGCCTGGTCGTGGCGCATGATCGTCATCCTCGCCGCCTCCGCCGTGATCCTGTGGGGTCTGCTGCAGGTCGCCTGGCTCGTAGTGCCGGTGCTGATCGCGATCCTCATCGCCGCGCTGCTCACGCCGGTGGTCAAGATCCTCGTGCGCTACACCTTCCTGGGCCGCACCGCCGCGAGCGGTGTCGCATTGATCGGGCTGCTGCTCGTGATCGCCGGCATGTTCACGCTCGCGGGCCGGCAGCTGTTCGCCCAGTTCGCGGACATCCAGACGATGGCGATCGCTGGCTTCCAGGCGCTGACCGACTGGGCGACCACCACGTTCCAGATCGACGACACGATGGTCAACACGGCGATCGACGAGGGCCTCGACCAGCTCCAGAAGAATGCCGACCAGCTGGTCTCCGGGGCGCTCGGCACCGCTGCAGTGCTCGGCAATGTCGCCACCGGCATCGTCATCTGCCTGTTCGCGCTGTTCTTCTTCCTCGCGGGCGGCGCCGGCATCTGGCGCTGGCTGGTGGGGCTGCTTCCGCCCGCGGCGCGCGTGCCCACCCATGAGGCGTTCCGCCGCGGCTGGAAGGCGCTGTCGGCGTACATCCGCACGCAGATCCTGGTCGCCGGCGTCGACGCGACCGGCATCGCGATCGGCATGGTCGCGCTCGGGCTCGGCTCCTATGCCGTGCCGATCTGGCTGCTCGTGTTCCTGTTCTCCTTCGTCCCGCTGGTCGGTGCGATCGTCTCCGGCGCGATCGCCGTGCTGCTGGTCCTCGTGCTGAACAGCTGGGTGGGCGCGATCATCATGCTCGCCATCGTGCTGGTGGTGCAGCAGGTCGAGGGCAATGTGCTCCAGCCCTTCCTCATGGGCAAGGCCGTCGAGCTGCACCCGCTGGCCGTGTTCCTGGGTGTCGCCGGCGGCGCGATGATCGCGGGCATCCCCGGCGCGCTGTTCTCGATCCCCGTCATCGCCTTCGTGAACGCCACGCTGCTCTATCTCGTGGGCCGCGACCCGTCCCCGGAGCTCGGCGAGGACCGGACGAGCGCGGAGCATTACGAGGCGCTCACTCGCCGTCCCGTTCCGGCAGCTGCGGGGATCCCCGCGCCCCCGGTCGTGCGCCCGGCTGCGGCGACTTCTCCGGCCCCCGCTGTTGCGCCGGTCGCGACCGCCACCCCGTCGGCCGAGTCTGCTGCGCCGTCAGCTGGCGCCTTGGAGGACCCGTCGGACCCTGCCCCCGACTCCCCGTCGGCCGACGGGTCCGTGGAACCGCCCGCGCGCGAGGGCGAGGCCTGAGCCGGCCCCCGCAGGACACTCACCGCATGAACGACGGACCCCGTCCCGGCAGCTGCCGGGACGGGGTCCGTCGTTGTGTGCTCGGGCTGTTCCCCGCCCGAGCGGTCGGTCCGCGTCCGCTGAATGCTCAGCCTGCGCTGACCGCAGGGGCGATCAGGCCTTGTAGGGGGTCGCCTTGAGGATCTTGATCGGGAAGGACTTCCCGTTCGGGGCGGTGTAGTCGACGGTGTCGCCGACCTTCGAGCCGTGGATCGAGGAGCCCATCGGCGACTCCGAGGAGTACACCTCGAGGTCATCGCCGTCGGCGATCTCGCGGTTGCCCAGCAGGAACGTGCGCTCCTTGCCGGCCATCGAGATGGTCACGACCATGCCGGGCTCGACGACGCCGTCGTCCTTCGGGGCCTCGCCCACCACGGCGTTCTTCAGCAGGCGCTGGAGGTCCGCGATGCGCGCCTCCATCTTGCCCTGCTCCTCGCGGGCGGCATGGTAGCCACCGTTCTCCTTGAGATCCCCCTCGTCACGAGCAGCGGCGATGCGCTCGGCGATCTCGGTGCGTCCCGGGCCTTCGAGCTCCTCGAGCTCCTTGGCAAGGCGGTCGTACGCGTCCTGGGTGAGCCAGGCGCCATTCGGCTGGCTGCTCATGGGGTCACTCCTGTCGTTCTTGGGTGAGGCGCAGCGGGGAAAAGACCCCCGATACGCGAATCACGGGGCACATGTCCTCATGCGCCCCGTGTGCGGGTGATGATGAATCGGTGATAACCGGTTCCGGGTCACTGTACACGCCGCACAACGCTTTCCCGGGACGTTCCGGCCCGATTTCGCGCTCCGAGTAATCGCTTCTCTGGCACGTGTCAGGCGTGCTCGTGCGCGGGCGGGGCGTGCTGTTCGGAGGCGGGGTTCAGGCGCGGTTCAGCTCGCGCTGCAGCGCACGATCTCCGCGGTGACGGCCTTGCCCTGGGTGGAGATCTCGACGTGGTGGGCGGTGGTGCGCTGCTCCTGCGGCGGGATGTCCACCTCGACGAAGCCCACCTGGGCACGGCCCGAGTTCAGCGCCTGAAGGGTGCAGGTCGCGGAGGTGCCCGGGGACATGGAGACGGAGAAGTCCACAGCGATCGCGTCATCGGCGATGTGGTCGTAGGAGAGCATCTCGCTGCGGACCGGGGTGCGGGCGATGAGCAGCCCTGCGACCACCACGCCGGCGAGGAACAGCACCGCGACAAGGATCGTGAGGCCCCGGGCTGTCCGACGGCTCACCATCGGGCGCCCGTAGCGGTCGGCGAGTCGGTCCGAGGCAGCGTCCATGGCTGAAGTCTCCCAGACCTCGCTGGACGCCTCCCGCTGACGGGCTGAGCTCCGCACGCTGAGCGGCGCCGGAGGCCCCTGCCGGCACCCAGGCTGAGAGGTGCGGGTGGCGTAGGATCGCACGGTGGTGCGCGCCGCCCGATCTGTGTCGGCTCGCCGGACCGTCCCCGGCGGTCCACCCCGCCCCGCCGTGTCGTCACCGAGGAGTCCTGTGACCGTCCAGCTGCCCGCCCCCGAGGAACCGCTGCGCATGGTGGCCGTCCACGCGCACCCGGACGACGAGTCGTCCAAGGGCGCCGGCACGACCGCCCGCTACGTGCGCGAAGGCGTCGAGGTCACCGTGATCACCTGCACTGGCGGGGAACGCGGCGATCTGCTGAACCCTCGTCTGCGCGATGATCCGACCGTGACCCTCGAGGCGCTGCCGGAGATCCGCCGCCGCGAGATGGCGCGTGCCCAGGAGATCCTCGGCGTGGACCACCTGTGGCTGGGCTTCGTCGACTCGGGCCTGCCCGAGGGCGACCCGCTGCCGCCTCTGCCCGAGGGCTGCTTCGCCTCCCTCGACGTCACCGAGGCCGCGCGTCCGCTCGTCGAGGCGGTGCGCCGACTGCGCCCGCACGTGATGACCACGTACGACGAGAACGGCGGTTACCCGCACCCGGACCACATCCAGACCAACCGCATCAGCCTCGCCGCCTTCGACCTCGCTGCGGACCCGGAGTTCGCGCCCGAGCTCGGCGAGCCCTGGGCGATCGCGAAGCTGTACTACATCAACGGCTTCCACCGTCAGCGCTTCGCCGCCGTGAGCCGGCACCTGCACGCCGAGGGCACCCCGAACGAGATGCTCGACCAGATGCTGCAGCGCTACGACGAGAGCCACGACCGCCTGCTCACCACTCGCATCGACGTGCGCGACTACCTGGACATCCGGGACGACGCGCTGCGCGCCCACGCCACCCAGGTCGACCCCGACGGGCCGTTCTTCCGCATCACCCACGACGCCGAGCGCGCCGCCTGGGGCACCGAGGACTACGAGCTGCACATCTCCCGCGTGCCGGTGAAGCTGCCCGAGACCGACCTCTTCGCCGGTCTGCGCCACGAGACCCTGGAGGCCCGCGCATGAACGGCACACTGCACCAGCTCGCCGGCGGGCTGCTCCAGGCCGCCCCGGCCCCCTCGGACGGCGAGGAGTTCAACTCCGTCACTGTCTCCCCGGGACTCGCGGGCTTCTTCGCGATGTTCGTGCTCGCCGTGCTCGTCGTGCTGCTCGCCGTCGACATGACCCGCCGCACCCGCCGCGTCCAGGCGAAGGCCCGGGTCGAGGAGCGGATGCGCGCCCAGGAGGCGCGTCAGGCCGAGGAAGCCCGCCGCGCCGCTGAGGGGGCGACGGATGAGTCCCCGGAGGAGGGGGATTCTTCGGCCGACGGAGACTCCTCGGCCGACGAGGGTTCTGCGGCCGACGGAGAGCCGGGCGCCGACGGCGCGGGGACGGATCCGACCTACCACGCCTGACGCCGTCGGCCGCGTGCCCGAGCCGTGCTGGGTCAGAGCACCGCGACGGCGACCGCGGCGAAGTGGCAGCCGAACCCGATGAGGGTGCCGGCGTGGAAGAACTCGTGGAACCCGAACCAGGCGGGGGACGGGTTCGGCCGCTTCAGCGCGTACATCACCGCGCCCGCCGTGTAGGCGAGACCGCCCACGGACAGCAGCACGACCACAGGCCAGCCGCCGCTCGCGTGCAGCTCGGGCATGTAGAACACCGCCACCCAGCCCAGCGCCACATACGCCGGGACGTACAGCCAGCGCGGCGCACCCGTCCAGAACAGGCGGAAGCACACCCCTACCGCCGCGCCGCCCCAGGCGATCGCGAGCAGCGTCGCCGCTTGGCGAGGCGCGAGCATGGCCGTCGCGATCGGCGTGTAGGTGCCCGCGATGATGAGGAAGATGTTCGCGTGGTCGAAACGGCGCAGCATGATCGCGTGCTGCGGGCTCCATGTGCCGCGGTGGTAGACCGCGCTGATCCCGAACAGCATCCCCGCGGTGAGCACGAAGATCGCGCAGGCCAGACGCACCTGCAGCGTCTCGCCGACCGCCACCAGCAGCAGTCCGATGACGAGCGTGGTGGGGAAGGCGATCAGGTGCAGCATCCCGCGCAGGCGGGGCTTGGGGAGCTGGAGACCCAGCTGCGTGGCGCGGCGGGCCATCGCGCGGGTGAGAGTGCGGGGCGCGAAGGGGAAGTTCTCGGCGGTGGGGAGCTCATCGTCCCCGGGCAGTGCGTCGTTGTCGTGCAGCGCAGTGCCGCCGCTGCCCGCGACCGCCTCGGCGATCTCGCGCGCAGCCGGGGCGGCGGTGCTGTCGAGGTCGGCGGGGCTGGTGGAGTCTGCGGGGTGCGCGGGGTCGTGCTCGTCGGGGCGGGTTCCGCCCTCGTGGCGCAGTCCGGTGTTCATGGGGCCACGTTAACCTACGGCACCGTAAGTTACGAGTGTGTCGGCTGTGATCATCCGGTG
>DAHVRS010000247.1 GCA_027322375.1 Brachybacterium sp.
ACATTGCACCCCGGGGCCGGGGCGGGTTGGATTCAAGTGTGCTCGATTCCCGTCCCGCCGCTGCTGCGGCCTCCCCCACTCCGGCCGCGCCCGCCGCCCCCGGGGTGCTGCGCTCCATCCTGCGCAACCACCGCCGCTCGCTCGCGATCATCCTGCCGCTGGGCACGATCTCCGAGGTGGTGGAGCTGCTCATGCCCATCATGCTGGGCCTGATCATCGACAGGGGCATCGTGGCCGGGGATCTGCGCCTGACCGCGCTCGGCGCGCTGGGGCTGATCCTCATGCGCGTGCTCGGGGTGCTGCTGTGGACGTGGACCTTCCTGCTCTCGCAGCGCGCGGTGATGTTCGAGCGGCACCGCCTGCGGGTGGGCCTCACCGGCGCGGTGCTGGATCCGCGCTCGCGCACCGTGAACCGGCCCGCCGGGGAGATCCTCTCGATCGCGACCTCCGATGCGGACAAGGCGTCCGATGTCATGGACATGCTGCCGTGGGTGGTCCCCTCCTCCCTCGCCGTCCTCATCGCCGCCGTCTATCTCACCGTCATGGACGTGTGGCTGGGCCTTGCGATGCTGCTGGGGATCGTGGTGATGGTGCTGGTGATCCGCGTGATCACCCCGACGCTGTCCGCCCGCTACGACGATCAGCAGTCCCAGGCCGCGGAGGCCGCCGCGACCGCGACCGACCTCGTGCACGGGCTGCGGGTCCTGCAGGGCCTCGGCGTGCAGAGCCGGGCCCGGGCCACCTACCGCCGCCGCTCCCGCGTCGCGCTCGACGCGGCGCTCGTGAACGCTCGCTACTCCGGCATCTCCTCGGGCCTGACCACGCTCGTGACCGGCACGATGCTCGCCGCCGTCGTGGTCCTCGCCTCGCTGCGCACCCTCGACGGTGCGCTGACCCTCGGCGTGCTCATCTCCGTGGTGGGCGTGGCCCGCTACGTGATGGGCATGCTGCAGGGCCTCTCCGGCGCGCCCGTGTGGTGGGCGGGCATGTCCACCTCCGCGCGCCGTGTCCGCGACCTGTACACGGACCTGGGCCGCACGGTCGATGACCCCGAGCTGAGCCTCGACGTCCTCACCACGCAGCGCGATGAGCGCGGCAACGGCGGGGAGGACCGGCGCGGCGGCGCGGGCGGGCTGCACCTGCCGCTGCTGTCCGTCGCCGACGGCGAGGTCGTCGCGCTCGCCTGCGCGGATGCGGCCGACGCCGCGGACGTGGTCGACGCGGTCAGCGGGCGCGTCGACGCCGGAGCCCGAGTGGGCACCACCCCGATCACCCCCGAGGGCCGGCTCACGCTGCGCGCCGACCTGCTCGTCGAACCGCATGTGGTGGACCTCTTCGACGGGAGCCTGCGCGAGCAGCTCGCCACCCGCGCCCCCGAGCGCGAGGGCCGCAAGGCCCCGCAGGAGGGCGACTGGGCCGACGAGGCGCTGCGCGCCGCGGGGGCCGAGGACCTGCTGCGGATCCTGCCCGAGGGCTACGACACCCGCATCCTGGACCGGGGCGCGAACCTCTCCGGCGGGCAGCGTCAGCGCATCGCCCTGGCCCGCGCTGTCGCCTCGGACGCTCCTGTGCTCGTGCTGCACGACCCGACGACCGCAGTCGATGCCGTCACCGAGCAGAACATCGCCGAGGCGCTGGTGGCCGCACGGCGCCGCACCGACCGCGCGACCCTGCTGGTCACGCGCGCGCCGGCCCTGCTGCAGGCCGCGGACCGGGTCGTCTTCGTGGACGGCGGGACGATCGCCGCCGAGGGCGCGCACACCGAGTTGATGGGACACGAGCAGTACCGGGAGGTGGTGCGGCGATGAGCGCACAGACGAAGGCGACGCTCGACTGGGACCGTCCGCTCGAGGACGTGCTCGGCGATGACGAGACCGCGCGCCGGCAGCTCGCCGAGCACGCCCAGCTGCTGCCCATCGCGACCCCGGGCGCCTCGCTGCGCTTCATGCTCGCGCGCCTGCGAGAGCACTGGGTCTCGACCACGACCACCCTCCTCATCACGATCGGCGGGGCGGTCGCCGCGGCGATCCTGCCGCGCCTGATCGGCTCCGCGGTGGATGTCGTCGCCCGCGGCGGCAGCAGCGCCGAGGTGTGGTCGCTGGGCCTGCAGATCCTGCTGACCGCGATCATCCAGGCGGTGCTCATGGCCGCCGGCTGGTCGATGGTCTCCGCGCTCGGTCAGCGGATCCTCGCCTCGATGCGCGAGGACGTCATCGACCGGGCGCTGGATCTGCCCGCGCAGACGATGGAGCGCTCCGGGATCGGTGACGCCCTCTCCCGCGTCGCCGATGACGTGGACGTCGCGGCCCGCGCGGTGAACAACCTGGTCCCGAACCTCATCCAGCTCGGCTTCCTGGTGCTGATCACGCTCGGCGGCATGGCGACGCTCTCGCCGTGGCTGCTGCTGATGGTCGTGATCATCGTGCCGATGTACGTGCTGGCCGCGACCTGGTACTTGCGTCGCACCGGCCCGATCTACCGCCGCGAGCGGATCGCGATGGGCGCCCGCGCCCAGGGCCTGCTCTCCGCGATCCACGGCATCCCGACTGTGCACGCCTACGGCATCGAGCGGCGCGAGACCCGGCACGTCGCCGTGCTCTCGGAGACCGCGGCGCTGCTGAACATGCGCGTCATGCATCTGGTGACCCGTCTGGTGATCGGCCTGAACGTGCCCGAGAACCTGGCGCTCGCGATGGTGGTGGGCATCGGCTTCGTGCTCGTCCAGACGGGCGCGGCGCCGGTGGGTCTCGTGACCGCCGCGGCGGTGTACCTCGTGACGCTGTTCTGGCCGATGATGGCGGTCATCTTCAACCTCGACGAGGTGCAGTCGGCGCTCGCGAGCCTCGCCCGCATGGTCGGCGTGATCACCTCTATCGACCCGGCCGTCTCCCCCGGCGAGGAGGTGCCCGCGGACGCGTCGATCCGGCTCGAGCAGGTCTCCCACGCCTACGGCGAGAACGAGGACGGCAGCGAGCGGATCGTGCTGAAGCCGTTGGATCTCGAGATCGGCGCGGGCGAGACGGTCTCGCTCGTCGGCGCCTCCGGGGCGGGCAAGTCGACGCTCGCTGCGATCATCGCGGGCACCCTCACGCCGCGTCACGGCCGGGTGCTGCACGGCGGTGCGGATCTCGCCAGCGCGGACCTCGAGGCGATCCGCCGCCACGCCTCGATCGTGTCCCAGGACGTGCACGTCTTCCGCGGCACGCTGCGGGAGGACCTGCAGCTGGCCGCCCCGGATGCGTCCGATGAGCTGCTGCGCGTGGCGCTCGCCCGCGTAGAGGCGCTCTCCTGGGTGGACCGCCTGCCGAAGGGCCTGGACACCGAGGTGGGCGAGAAGGGCGAGCGGCTCACCGCCGAGCAGTCCCAGCAGCTGGCCCTCGCCCGGGTCTCGCTGCAGGACCCTGCCGTGCTGATCCTCGACGAGGCCACGGCCGACGAGGGCTCCTCCGGAGCGCGGGTGCTCGAGCGGGCCGCCCTCGAGGTGGCGCGAGGCCGCACCACGATCATCGTCGCGCACCGGCTCTCCCAGGCCCGCGTCGCGGACCGGATCCTGGTGATGGCCGACGGCGCGGTCGTCGAGCAGGGCACCCATGACGAGCTCGTCGCTCTGGGCGGGGACTACGCCCGGCTGTGGGAGGCCTGGGCCGGCTGATCTGGGTTGAGTGTCGAGCTCACACCCGGCGGCGGCGCAGCACCAGCACGGAGGCGAGTCCGAGCAGCAGGCCGAGCATGGTGAGGACTCCTGCCCCGCCGAGCTGGAGCAGCCGCATCCCGCTCGTGTCGAGGCCGAGGGCGGCGAGCGGGCCGCGTGCGAGGAACGGCTCGCCGAGCTCGAGCACCGTTCCCTCCGGGGCGTCCGGGGAGACCTCTCCGTCGAGCTCCAGGGTGAGCACCACGGTGATCGGCTCCGCGCTCGCGGGATCCGCTCCCTCCTTCAGCTGCGTGCGCTGGAGGATGACGGTGTGGGTGCCCGGCAGCCAGGCGGTCGCGACCGCGCTGATGGACGAGCTGCGGTTGCCGCGGTCGACAGGGGCCGCCATCCCGCCGCCCTCGACCTGAGTGCCCCCGAAGAGCGGCTGGTCCCCGCCGCGCACAGTGACCGTGTTCCGCACGGCGTTCCGCACCGCCAGCACGAGATAACCGGCCTTCTCGGGCTGGGAGGTCACCTCGGTGCGCCAGCGCAGTCGCTGGCCCTCGCCCACCTCGATCCGCAGCATCGCGACCTCGCCCGGGGTGAGGGAGAGGACGTGCGAGCCGGGCTCGACCTCGGTACCGGTCGCGAAGGAGCGGCCCGGGGTGAGCACCTCATCGCTCGCGGGCGGGACCGGGGAGGCGCCGTCATCCTCGATCTCCTCGGTGACTGCGGGGCTGCCGCCTCCGATCCCGGCGGGCTCGATCGCGACCTGGATCTCGACGGGCAGCGCCTGGTCCGCGGCGCGGGTCCCGCTGCGCACCACGCGGAGGAACATCTCCTCCCCCGCGCAGCCGTCCCAGCCGCTCTGAGAGGACATGGCGGTCGCGGTGATCGGGCCATCGCCCGTGGAGAACTCGCCCATATTCGGCTCGTGCTTCTCGGTGCAGCTGTCCCCGGACGCGTCGACGAAGCCGGCCTCGAGGCCCAGGCCCTGGCGCTCCTCGGGCAGACCGTCCTCGAAGAGCGGGGCGGAGATCGTCGCGGCGGCGTGCACGCGCTGCCCGCCGGAGACCGCGATCCGGTAGTACCGGACGGTGCCGGTGCCGTCCCTGTCCTCCGTCTCGCCCTGCGCGAAGCTGTCGAGGTGGATCCCGGGGGCGATCAGCGGCGCCTGCGCGAGGGAGGCCCCGCCGGTGACCTCGGGGCCGACGGCCTGGTAGCCGCGCACGGCCGCGGGCTCCTCGCTCGGCTCGGCGAGCGCCACGGGCGCGACGGACCACAGCACGAGCGCGAGCACCAGCAGCAGCGGGAGGTGCAGCTGCCGAGCTGTCGGGTGCGGAACGGGCACTGCGCGCGCTGTGGTCCGCATGCGGCCTCCTGGGGTCCGGGTCTGATCGGCGAGGGGGTGCCCTAGCATGACCACCATCATGTCCGATGTCATCGCAGGCCGTATCGAGCTGCTCGATCCCCTCGCTCGTGGGGCGTCGGGCTCGCTCTGGCGCGCGATCGACCGCCGGTACGGGGCGGTGTGCGCCGCGAAGGTGATGCGCCAGCGCGACGGCTCCGAGGTCATGCGCTTCGTGCGCGAGCAGGCCGTCGGCGATGCGGAGGGCCTCGGCGCGCACCCGCATCTGCTGCCGCCCTACTCCTGGGTCGCCGAGGACGACACGGTCGTGCTGGTCATGCCGCTCGTGCACGGCGGCACCCTCGCCTCGGCGCTCGCGGCGCACGGTGCGCTCTCCCCCGCGCTCGTCGCCCATCTGCTGCGCCAGCTGCTGGACGCGCTCGCGGCGATGCATGCCTCGCACTGGGTGCACCGGGATGTGAAGCCCGCCAACCTGCTGCTGGATGCGACGGGCACGAAGGCCCCTCATCTGCTGCTCGCCGATTTCGGGATCGCCCTGCATGAGCACGATGTGCGCCTGACCGAGACGGGGCTCGTGCCCGGCACGCCGGGCTTCCTCGCCCCGGAGGTCATCGCTGGGCTCGGCTCCACCGCCGCGCAGGATGTGTGGGCGGCAGGGGCCTGCGCGCTCCAGGCGCTGGACCCGCGGTCCGCGCGGGACCGTCCTTCCCCGCGCCAGGCTCTCGCCCGAGCTCAGGACCTCCTCTCCCGCAGCTCGGATCCGACCGCGCCGGGTCTTGCGGGCCTGCTGGGCGCGATCCTCGCCGAGGACCCGGCGCAGCGCCCGTCGGCCGCAGCGGCGCGGGACGCGATCCCGGTGCGGACGGAGCTGGCCTCGCTCTGGTCGCGCACGGCCGATGGGCGACAGCTGGACCTCACGGACCAGCTGGCACGGCTCGCCGGGCAGCGGGAGGGCCTGCGCGAGGTGCCGCTCGACGGGCCCTCGGCGCTCGCGGGATTCGCGCCGGGACTGCACGAACGGCTCAGCGCCCTCGCGGCGCCCCGGCAGCAGTCCCCGGTGGATCTGTCCCCAGCGGATCAGTCCCCGACCCAGCCGTCCCCGTCCCCTGCGGCCCCGGCGACCTGGGGGACGGCGGAGGCGTCGGCCGCCGCGGGCACGGCGACCCCGACGACAGAGGGGTTCGTCCCTGTCCCCACGGCGCAGGAAGCCCCCGTGCAGTCGGCTCCCGTGCAGCCGGCGCCCGTGGAGTCAGCGCCGACGCAGTCGGGCTCTGCGCAGTCCGACGCGGCCCGGGGAGCGCGTCGCCATCCCGTCCTCGGGACGGTGCTGCTGGCCCTGTCCGTCCTCTCCCTCAGCGGCGCGGGCGCGCTGTGGTGGGCCGCCCTCGGCTGATCCCCCGCTGATTCTCGGCGCGGCGCGTCGCCCCGGCCGCCGGGAGTGACGCGGTATGGTCGCCCCATACGCCTACCCCTTCACGGGCAGAGCAGCCCCGGCCCGGTGGCCGGTCGGTACGGGGCGTCCGTGGAGGCCGATCCGGCCAGGATCCTCACCATGCCTTCCACCCCCCGCTGGTCGCCCGGCGATCAGGTGACCTGGACCTACTACACCCCTCAGCACTCCACCCGCACCGTCCGCCCCGGCACCGTCGTGCTCGATGACGAGCGCGGCGTGGTCGTCTGGATCGCGCCCGGCACCGAGGTGCTCCTGCCCGTGCTCGACTCCGGCGCCGCGCTGCGCCGGGCGGGCGACGAGGGCATGTTCACCGCGCCGCGAGTGCAGTCCAAGCAGCTGTGGACCGGCAACGGCATCCTCATGATCGGACTGCCGGACACGCCCTACTCGATCTGGCTGTTCTACAAGGACGACGGCTCGCTGGGCTGCTACTACGTGAACCTCGAGACGCCCTACGAGCGCACCGAGGAGGGGCTGCGCACCCGCGACCACGTGCTCGACCTCGTGGTGCTGCCGCGCCGCGACTGGCACTACAAGGACGAGGACGAGCTCGAGGGCGCCGAGCGCACCGGCTACTTCTCCCCCGAGGAGATCGCGGCGATCCGCGCTGCGGGCCGGCAGGCGGAGCAGCACATCGCGGAGTGGACCTACCCCTTCTCCGCCGGCTACGAGTACTTCTTCCCGGACCCGTCATGGCCGCTGCCGCG
>DAHVRS010000252.1 GCA_027322375.1 Brachybacterium sp.
GAGGCCGTAGAGGGCGACGAAGGCCCAGACCACGCCGATGTTCCCGCCCCAGGGCCGCACCACGGCGACCACGAAGGAGCCCAGGAACGTCGCGCCGCCCGCGGCGGTGGTGTACATCGCCATCGCGGCGCCGGTGTGGGCGGGGGCGAGGGCGGGCATGATCGCGCCGAGCGGCACGAAGCCGGCCAGCAGGATGCCGAAGACGGTGCCCGCGATGACGGAGACGACGAAGCCCCAGTCGGAGCCGGCCGGCACCCAGTGCGGCACGTACCACCACAGCAGCAGGCCGATCGCGGAGCCGACGATGCCGAACCAGCGCACGGTGGTGGTCCAGCCGATGCGGTCGCCGAGCGCGCCGAAGGCGGCGTTGAACAGGATGTTGCCCGCGAAGATCACGGAGGTCATGAGCAGCCAGCGGCTCTGCCCCCAGCCGAGGGTCTCGGCGATGACGGTGGGCAGGATGATGAACATGCCGAACTGCGGGGCGGTGTTGATCAGGCGGGTGAGGAAGCCGTACAGCACGCGCTTGTTCTGCCAGGACAGGATGACGCCGGAGAAGATGACCTTCGCGGCGGGGTCGCCCGCGGGGGCGAGACGGCGGTCGCCGTGCTCCTCGTGGACGCCGAAGTAGGCGATGAGGAAGCCGGCCACCACGATCGCGGTCGAGGCGACCATCGCCCAGCGCTCACCGAAGAAGCCGCCGCCGAAGGCAGGGATCAGGCCGATCGCGACGAGCGAGCCGAGGGTGGGCAGGCCACCGGTGAACATGACGTAGAACCAGCCCACGGCCGCGCCGTTGCGCTCCTTGGGGGTCACGGCGTTGATCCACACCAGGAACGAGAAGGCGAACAGCGGGAAGCCGAAGCCGCGCATCGCGTAGGCCGCGAAGATCAGCGGCACGGACTCGGTCGCAAGCGCCCCCACGAAGGCGAACTGGAAGACGACCCACACGAGGACGCCGAGCAGCATGACCTTGCGCGGACCCCACAGGTCCGAGAGGGCGCCGGCGAGGTAGGAGCCGATCAGGGTGGCGGCCGAGTAGAAGGTGATGACAGTGGCGGCGAGGTTGATCATCTCGTCGCCGCCGCCGAAGACGTTGGCCATGTGGGGGGAGACGAAGTTGGTCTCCACGCCGTTGCCGGTCATGAACACGAGCACGCCGAGGAAGCCCCAGCGCAGGGCGTGGGGGATGCCGAGCCGGTCCAGGACGGTCTCCCGGGCGGAGCCTGCGGCGGGCACCGCCCCGGACCGTGTCGTCGAGGTGCTGGACATGGGGACACTCCTTCGTGCTGCGAGAGAACATGGGCCGCCGGGCGCCACCGCACGGGTGCGGGAGGAGGGCGCCGCGGCCGACGGGATGACAGTAGAACCCGCTCACACAATCGTCAAGCACAAATGTTCTGGAGAGGCGTGCGTTACATCAATGCTTCATATCTGCAGGTCACAGACGTAGGACGACTGCGGTCCGCGATGCGAGATGGCGCCTGCAGGCGGTCCCGCGTCACGGAGCGCAGTCGTCCGGGAGTCATGGAGCGAGGGTGGGGATCACTCCGTGTAGGTGAACGGCGCGGTCATCTTGTCGACGTTCTCCTCGGTGATGAGGATGCAGTCCAGCGCCTGCTTCTCCTCCGCCGGCTCGGTGCCGTTGCGCAGGAAGTCGTCCGCCATCTCGATGACGAGCTCGGCGAACTGGGCGACGGGCTGCAGCACCGTGTAGGCGAGCTCCCCGTTCTTGATCGCCTCGACCGCATCGGGCGAGCCGTCGAAGCCGCCCACGACGATCCCGTCCAGGGCGCCCGCCTCCTTGAACGCCGCGATCGCGCCGAGCGCCATCTCGTCGTTGCC
>DAHVRS010000259.1 GCA_027322375.1 Brachybacterium sp.
GGTCACCGGCGCGGGCGGCGTGTTCGCGAAGGTCCTCACCACCACCGGTGTGGGCGATGCGGTCTCCGGCCTGCTGCTGAATGCGGGCGTGCCGATCCTGCTGCTCGCCTTCCTCGTGGCGCTCGCCTTCAAGGTCGCGCAGGGCTCGGGAACCGTCGCGACGCTCTCCGCGGCGGGCATCGTCCAGGGCACCGTGCTCGCGGGGGACTTCTCCTCGATGCAGGTCGTGCTGATCATCCTCGCGATCGGCCTGGGCTCGCTGTCCCTCTCCCACATCAACGACTCCGGCTTCTGGATCGCGACGAAGTTCCTGGGCCTCTCGGTCGCCGACGGCCTGCGGACCTGGACCGTCATGTGCACCGTGCTCGGGTTCGCGGGGATGCTGATCCTCTCGGCACTGTGGCTGGTCGTCTGACCCCGGTGGTCTGACCACCGCCGTGCCCCGTCGCCCTCCGCGACGGGGCACGGCATCCTCAAGAACATCGGCTGGACCGTCGGCAGGGACATGGGTCCCTGTCGGACCGCACTCTTTTCCTATAGGATCTTAGTGCCTGCGATGCGGCGACGCATCCGGCACCCCCACGACCCCGCGCCGTCACCCTGACCGGCCGCTCACGGAGGACCTCACGATGACGTATCTCTTCAACGACCCCGCGACCTTCGCCGCCGAGGCGGTCCAGGGCCTGGCCCTCTCCCACCCCGAGCACGTCGCGGTGGTCCACGGCGGCGTGGTGCGCGCGACCGAGACCCCGAAGGGCCAGCCCGCCCTCGTGATCGGCGGCGGCTCCGGCCACTACCCCGCCTTCGCCGGCTGGGTGGGCCCGGGCATGGGCCACGGCGCCCCCTGCGGGAACGTGTTCGCCTCCCCGTCGGCCTCGCAGGTCTACTCCGTCGCCCGCAACGCGGAGAACGGCGGCGGCGTGATCCTCGGCTTCGGCAACTACGCTGGCGATGTCCTCCACTTCGGTGCGGCGGCGGAGAAGCTGCGCGCCGAGGGCGTGGACGTGCGGATCATCAAGGTCAGCGACGACATCATCTCCAACGCCCCCGAGAACCACCGCGACCGCCGCGGCATCGCCGGTGACCTGCCCGTCTTCAAGATCGCGGGCGCCGCGATCGAGGCGGGCGCGGATATCGACGAGGCCGAGCGCATCGCGTGGAAGGCGAACGACGCGACCCGCTCCTTCGGTGTCGCCTTCGACGGCCCCACCCTTCCGGGCGCCGAGGAGGCGCTCTTCCACGTCCCCGAGGGGCAGATGGGCGTGGGCCTGGGCATCCACGGCGAGCCGGGCGTGCGGGACGAGCCGATCGGCACCGCGGACGAGATCGCGCAGATGCTCGTCGAGGGCGTGCTCGCCGAGCAGCCCGAACGGGCCGAGGGCGGCTACCAGGGCCGCGCCGCCGTGCTCGTCAACGGGCTCGGCACCGTGAAGTACGAGGAGCTGTTCGTCGTCTACGCGAAGGTCGCGACGCTCCTCGAGGCCGCGGGCATCACCCCGGTCCGCCCCGAGGTGGGCGAGCTCGTGACCAGCCTCGACATGGCCGGTCTCTCGCTCACCCTCGTGTTCCTGGACGAGGAGCTCGAGCAGCACTGGCTCGCCCCCGTGGACACCCCTGCCTTCCACCGCGGCGCGATGCCGGCGGTGGAGCGTCCGCTGCGCACCAGCTTCTGGGAGGCCGGGGCCGACGAGACCCCCGAGGCCACCGCGGAGTCCCGCGAAACCGCCGTGAAGATCGCCGCGATCCTCGACCTCTTCGAGGCCGTGTGTGCGCGGGAGGAGGCGGAGCTGGGCCGCATCGACGCGATCGCGGGCGATGGCGACCACGGCCAGGGCATGGCCTACGGCTCCAAGGGCGCCGCCTCCGCGGCTCGTGCCGCGCTCGAGGACGGCGCCGGGGCCCGCACTCTGCTGGTCCGTGCCGGGGAGGCCTGGTCCGAGTCCGCGGGCGGCACCTCCGGTGCACTGTGGGGCGCAGCCCTCATCGCCGCCGGTGCCGTGGTCTCCGACGACGCCGGGGCCGGCTCCCGCGATGTCCCGGCTGCGCTCGATGCGGGGATCGACGCGGTCCAGCGCCTCGGCGGTGCGCAGGTGGGCGACAAGACCATGGTCGATGCCGCCGTGCCCTTCCGTGCCGAGCTGTCGAAGGCCTTCACCGGCGAGAACGCGTCCGAGGCGATCCTCGCCGCCGCAGCCGTCGCCCGGGACGCGGCGGACAAGACCGCGGACATCACCGCCACGTTGGGACGCGCCCGCGTGCTCGGCGAGAAGTCCGTGGGCACCCCCGACCCCGGCGCGATCTCGTTCTCGATCCTCATGGACGAGCTCGGCCGTCACCTGTCCTGACCTGCACCATCCGATCGAAGGAGAACATCATGGCTCTCACCATCGTCACCGGCTCCGATAACGCCGGCCACGGCCACAAGTCCGCGCTCAAGGAACTGCTCGAGCAGGACCCGCGCGTTGCGAAGGTCATCGACGTCGGCGTCGCCGGGCGCGAGGACAACGAGCTCTACCCGAACATCGCTGTCGCCGCCGCGGAGAAGGTCGCCGCCGGCGAGGCGGACCGTGCCCTGCTGATCTGCGGCACGGGCCTGGGCGTCGCGATCGCGGCGAACAAGGTCTCCGGCATCCGCGCCGTCACCGCGCACGACCTCTACTCCGTGCAGCGTTCGGTGCTCTCGAACAACGCGCAGGTGCTGTGCATGGGCGAGCGTGTGATCGGCCTCGAGCTCGCGAAGGAGCTCGTGAAGGTCTGGCTGGACCTCGAGTTCGATCCGACCTCCGCCTCGGCCGAGAAGGTCGACGCGATCTGCGCCTACGACGGCTCGCTCGACAAGTGACCTGACCGGGGTCGGTGCCGCACAGCACCGCCGGCCCCGCTTCGCGGCATCGACCCCCGCAGGGCAATCGCCGCGACCCTGCCCCGCGGCACCGCCCCGCACAGCACGGCACCTGCCGCACCTCACCAGGGTTCGTCGACGATACGTACCAGAAACGTGGTACGTATCGTCGACGAGCTCCCCCATGGACCCCCTCGACGAAGGAGCTGCATGTCCCGCCTCTGGATCGGCACCAGCTGGAAGATGACCAAGACCCTCTCCGAGGGCCGTGCCTGGGCGCGCGGGCTCGTGGATCACCTCGCCACCACGCACGATGGGCAGGCCCCCGCCGGGGTGCAGCCCTTCGTCATCCCCTCCTTCACCGCCACCACCACGGTCGCCGAGATCCTCGGGGAAGACTCCCCCGTGCTGCTCGGCGTGCAGAACGCGCACTGGGAGGATGCAGGCGCGTGGACCGGTGAGGTCTCCGTCCCGCAGGCGAAGGACGCGGGCGCGCAGGTCGTCGAGATCGGGCACTCCGAGCGGCGCGAGCACTTCGGCGAGACCGTCGAGACGACCCGCCTGAAGGTCGCGGCGGCGCTGCGCCACGGCCTCACCCCGCTGCTGTGCATCGGGGAGAGCGCCGAGGTGAAGGAGGCCGGCGGCTCGAGTGCCTTCATCCTCGACCAGGCCGCGGGCGCGCTCGAGGGCCTGTCGGAGGAGGAGCTCTCCCGCGTGGTGATCGCCTACGAGCCGATCTGGGCGATCGGCGAGAAGGGCCGCCCGGCGACGGTCGAGGAGCTCGTGGAGCCCCTTGCCGCGCTCGGCGAGAAGTACACGGGGAAGGTCGCGGGGCTGCTGTACGGCGGGTCCGTGAACCTCGAGAACGCTGCTGACCTGCTCGGGATCGAGCACGTCACGGGGCTGTTCGTGGGCCGCACAGCGTGGAAGCTCGAGGGATATCTCGAGCTGCTCGCCATCGCACAGGCCCACGCCGCCGCCTGAGCCGAGAGGCGCGCCCTGGGCCGACGGGGTCCGGGCCGCCGGGCGGGCGGGAGCCAGTGGCGCCCACCCGCCCGTCGGCTGTGAGGCTGACAGCTCGTTCTCCGCGCCCGGCCTGCGGGGAGCGCGCGGATGTGCTGTGGTGGGGGCATGGAGACGAGCCCTGCCCTGACTGCCGATGACCGCCGACACCTGCGCCGCTGCGTGGACCTCGCCGCTGAGGCGGTCGACGCCGGGGACGAGCCCTTCGGTTCGGTGCTCGTGGACGCGGAGGGCGCCGAGCGCTTCGCCGACCGCAACCGGGTGAAGGACGGCGACCGCACCCGCCATCCGGAGTTCGAGATCGCCCGCTGGGCCGCCGCGCACATGACGTTGGAGGAGCGGGCGGCGGCGACCGTTTTCACCTCGGGCGAGCACTGCCCGATGTGTGCCGCCGCCCACGCCTGGGTGGGGCTGGGCCGGATCGTCTACGCCTCCAGCACCGTGCAGCTGCGGGCCTGGCACGACGAGCTGGGACTCGCCCCCGGACCGGTCGCACCGCTGCCGATCCCGCAGGTCGCCCCGGGCGTGGACGTCGCCGGGCCTGACCCGGACCTCGCCGGCGAGATCCGCGCCCTGCATGCTCGGGCCGTCCGGCGCTGAGCACGCCAGACACTCGACGAGGCCCCCGAACGGCATGTGCCGCTCGGGGGCCTGTCATGTCACCACGTGTTCGCTGGACACCCGGGGGCAGCGTCGTGGGATCGGCCTGATCGGAACCGGCTAGATGGTGACCGTCCGGACTCAGAGCTGCTGCGCGGCCATCCACTCCCACAGGCGCACGCCCTGCTCCTGCGGGTCATTGCGCGCCACGTAGATCCACGACCAGTGGCCGGGGTACTCCACGCCGTCCCACTCGACCGTCTCGTAGAGGCTCATGATCGAGCCGTCGATGAGCTCGTGGAAGCGCACGGTGTTGGCGACCGGGTCGAGGGTGTCGTCGTTCGCGGACGTGACCAGCCAGGTCGGCGTCGGCGCGAGGGACGCGAGCGTCTCGTCGCTGAGGTGGAACGTCCCGCCCGGCCCGCTGACCGCGGCGCAGATCGGCACCTGGGCCGCGAACTGCTCGGGGTGCTCGGCGACCATCTTCAACGTCATGTACCCGCCGTTGGAGCAGCCGGTGACGTAGATGCGGTCCACGTCGATCCTCTCTCGCGCCACGACCTCGTCGATGACGGCCTGGATCTGCGGGGCGAAGCCATCGCCGTCGGACATCCATGCGGACGTCGACTGCGGTGCGACCACGTAGGCGCCGCCGAAGATCTCCTGCGCCTCGGCGGTCGCGAAGCCGAGTGCACCGCGGTTCGCGCGCAGCGTGGACTCGTTGTCGTAGTAAGTGCTTCCACCAGCGCCGATGCCGCCCTCACCACCGCCATGCAGCCAGACAACGAGCGCCTTGTCGCGGCCCTTCCCGCGCGCGGAAGGGGTGAACAGGCGGTACTTGAGCCCGCCCTCGACCTGGTGGTGCGTGAAGGCGTCGACCTCCGGAGACACGAGTGCTCCCTGGACGAGCTCCCCGAGCACGATCTCCGCCCCGTTGCCCTTCTTCCGCAGCGGCGCGGTCTGGGTGAGCGTGTACTCGAGGTCGAGCAGCACATTGCGTCCGCCGCGCAGGACGTACAGCTGGGTCGAGGCGCCGTCCACGCCGTAGCCGTGCTCGAGGTCGAGCACGATCTGCTTGCCCTCGAGCCGGGCGCCGGTGACGACGCGGTCCTGTTCGTAGGCGAGAGACCCGTCCAGCGGGCTGGTCGCGCGGACGTGCACGGTGAAGGTGTCGGTGGTGAGCGAGTCCGCAGCGACGGGCGCAAGGGCGGAGGAGCGGAGCCGCACGGCGACGATCTGCTCGCCACCATCGAGGACCTCGGCGATCAGATCGAAGCTCCCTCCCGCGGCTGCCGCGGGGGCGGCGTGGGCGGCGATGGGCAGCAGCGCGGTGGCACCGACGGCAGCGCCGACGGCGGTGGAAGTGGTGAGGAGGGAACGGCGAGACAGCGGGGCAGAGCGCATCAGCGGGGACTCCTTCGTCCATTGCATCCAGGCCGGTCGCGGGAATATTGACCGGTGGAAGGAGATTAGGCGGCGCGCACTATTGCGTCAAGGGTCACATCGTTCTGCGGGATGAGCAGGGCAGGCGAGGATCGGCCTGCCCGGGCTTCCGGGGGCGAAGGACGGGGGACAGCCCCCAGCCGGCTCGCGGGCAGGAGGACTACGCTGGAAGGCATTCCCGCGCCGGTTCGAGAGGAGGCCCGTGATCCCGATGAGCGCCCCGCAGCCCCCTGCTCCCGGCCCCACGCCGCCCTCCTTCACGCCCCTGCGCGCGCCGCTGGAGGGCACCGTCCACGCCCCGCGCTCCCGAGCGATCGCCGCGCCGCGTCGTCGTGGCCGCTGGCTCACCGTCGGTGTGCCGGTCGTGCTCGCCGGAGCCTTCGGGATCAGCAGCTTCCTCCTCCTCGGCGTGAGCGCCCTGGTGGGAGGTGCGAGCCTGCTCGGCCCGCTTCTGGCCGGCCTCGGGATCGCGGCGGTCACCGGCGGCGGCGCGCACCTGCTGCTGCGCGGCAAGCGTCAGCGTCCGGTCAAGATCGGTCATCCCCAGGCGGAGATCCCCACCGGCACCCGCACTGCGCTCGAGAAGATCGTGCGCGATTCCCGCCGTCAGCAGCGCCGTGTCCAGGCGATGCAGCGCCGGGCACGCGGCTCGACGGTGGTGGAGATCCTGCGCCGCGCCGAGATGCTGCTGCTGCGGGTCGATGCCCTGCTGGACACCGCGACCGTGCAGTCCCGCCGCGCCTCCGATCCGGACGTGATGCTGCTGGACGGGATGGCGGAGCGCTACGTGCCGGAGCTCGTCGATGCGCTCGAGGGGACCGTCGGCTTCCTCGGCCCCACGACCACGCCCGAAGCGCGAGAGAAGGCGATATCGAACCTCCACGCGATCGACGCGCAGCTCGATGTGCTCGCCGGGCGCCTGGATCGAATGGAGAACGAGATCGTCAACGGCGTGACGCGCACGCTCGACGTGCACTCGGAGTTCCTGCGCACCCGCTTCGCGGAGCCGAGCGCTGACCCCTTCCTCGACCGCTGAGGCAGAGCGAGTCTCCGCGACGGAGCGGACCAGCCCTGCTCGTGTCAGCCCTGTTGTCGTCGGCCCTGATCAGCCCTCGGCCTGCTCCTCACCGAGCGCCACGGAGCGCTCGAGCACAGAGTCGAGATGGGCGATGAGCTGGGCCATCGCCCCGTCGTGGTGGTGGCGGCGCACCTTCTCCAGGATCTGGCCGTGCTCGGCGTAGGCCTCGTGGACGTCGAGCGCGGCGGGGCCGCCCACCCAGGTCTGGCGCATGCGGTGGGTGTGGGAGCGGACCGTCTCGACCATGGTGGCGAGGTAGCGGTTCCCGGCGTGGTCGAAGATGACCTGATGGAAGCCCCAGTCAGCGTGGAAGTGCTCCTGCAGCAGCTCGTAGGAGACCTCGCCGGCCGCCTCGATCCGCGCGATGACGTCCCCATGCTCGGCATAGGCCGCCTCGAGGTCCGCGAGCAGCGCATCGACGTCCTCGAAGGCGCGCTCCAGCGCCGCGGTCTCGACGACCTTGCGGGCGTCCAGCAGTTCGGTCATCTGTGCAGCATCGAGCATCGGCGCGACGACGTAGCCGCGCAGCGCCACGTACTCCACCAGTCCCGAGCGCTCGAGCGAGACCATCGCCTCGCGCACCGGGGTGGGTGAGACCTCCAGGTCACGGGCGAGTCCGTCGATGCTGAGGCGGGAACCCGGCGCCCAGCGGGACTCGAGCAGCCTCTGCAGGATCAGCTCTTCGACCTCGGCGCGCAGCACCTGTCGACGCACAGCCATGGCGGCACTCCCTCTTCTCGTTCCGCAGCCGGCGTCCTCGTCGACGGGCCGTGGAGACACTCCTGATCCAGGTCACCCTATAGGAAGTTGTAGAGAGAAGAGGGTGGTCTCGCCCGTCGGCCCAGGCCGTCGGCTCACGACGTTCGCTCGGGCCGACGGGACTGCGGCCGACGGCTCACCCCGCGAGCGCGCCGGGGAAGCCGAGGTGCTTGGCGATGATGCCGAGCTGGACCTCGTCGGTCCCCTCCCCCACCTGCAGGATCCGGGAGTCGCGGTAGTGGCGGGAGACGACGTTCTCGTTGAGGAAGCCGTAGCCGCCCCAGATCTGGCAGGCGTCGCGGGCGTTGTCGGCGGCGGCGTGGCTGCCCACGAGCTTCGCGATCGAGGCCTCCTGCGAGATGGGCAGGCCGGCGTCGAGGCGTCGGGCGGCCTCGTGCATCAGCGCGCGGGCGGAGGCGACGCGGGCTTGCATGCGGGCGAGGGTGAAGGCGATGTGCTGGTGCTCGCCGAGCGGCTTGGCGAAGACGACCCGGCTCTTCGCCCGTGCGACGGCCTGCTCGAGGCAGCCCTGCGCGGCGCCGACGCACAGTGCGGCGATCGCGACGCGGCCCTGGTCGAGGATGGACAGGAAGTTCGAGAAGCCGCGGCCGCGCTCCCCGAGCAGGTTCTCCTCCGGGACGCGCACCTCGTCGAGGCGCAGCGGGTGAGTGTCGGAGGTGTGCCAGCCGACCTTGTCGTAGCTGGGCAGGACGGTGAAGCCGGGCGTCGAGGTGGGCACGATGATGCTGGTCAGCGCCGGACCCTCCGTGCCGCTGCGGCCGGTGCGGCGCCCGGTGACGGCGGTGATCGTCACGAGCGAGGTGATGGGGGTGCCGGAGTTGGTGATGAACTGCTTGGATCCGTCGATCACCCACTGGCCGTCCTCGAGCCGCGCGGTGGTGCGGGTCGCGCCCGCATCGGAGCCGGCCTCAGCCTCGGTGAGGCCGAAGGCGGCGAGCTCCTCCCCGCGGGCGAGGGCGGGCAGGTAGCGCTCCTTCTGCGCGTCGGTGCCGAAGGTGAGGATCGGCATGGCGCCGAGCCCGAGCCCGGCCTCGAGGGTCACCGCGATCGACTGGTCCACGCGGGCGAGCTGCTCGACGGCGACGCAGAGGGAGAGGTAGTCGCGGCCCTGCCCGTCGTACTCGCGCGGGATCGGAAGGCCGAACAGGCCCATCTGCCCCATCTGGGCGATGATCTCCATCGGCAGGCGGCGGGCGGTGTCGTACTCGTAGCTGGCGGGGGCGACGACCTCGTCGGCGAAGTCGCGCACCTCGGCGGCGAGGCGCTGGTGCTCGACGGGCAGCATCTCCGTGCCGGCCGGAGGCGTGGGGCTGGCGGCGGGGACGGGGGTGGCCTGCGGTGCGGGGCTGGCCTGGGAAACAGGGCTGGTGGTCGCGCTCATCGGCGGGTCTCCTTCGAAGGATTCTGGCTGGCCTCCACTGCGTCGTGGCGGGCGAGGAGGGTGCGGGCGTGGCGGAGCAGGGGGCCGTCGACCATCCGGCCCTCGTGGGCGAAGACCCCGTCGCCGGCGCTCTCGGCGGTGGCGAGCAGGGCGCGGGCGGCCTCGACCTCCTCGGGGGCGGGGGCGTAGGCGGCGCGGATGGTCGCGACCTGGTCGGGGTGCAGGCAGGCGGTCGCGGTGAAGCCGCTCGCGGCGGCGTCCTCGGCCTCGGCGCGCTGGCCGTCGAGGTCGGCGAGGTCGAGGTGGACGGCGTCGATCGCGCTGCGGCCGTGGGCGCGAGCGGCGAGCAGCACGGCCGAGCGGGCGTGGCGGACCACCTCGCGGTAGGTGCCGGAGCTGTTGCGGGAGGAGGTGCCGCCGAGGTCGGCGATGAGGTCCTCCCCGCCCCACATGAGCGCGGCGACATCCGGGTGGGCGGCGAGCTCGGGCGCGGCGAGGATGCCGCGCGCCGTCTCGCACAGCACGAGCACGCGGGCGCTGGGCAGCGCGGCGACGAGCCGGCCCACGTCGGCGCGGGAGCCGGCCTTGGGGAGCATCACCCAGCGGGGCCGCAGAGCGGTGAGCGCGTCGACGTCCACGATGAAGTCGTTCGTGCCGGGCGGGTTCACGCGCACGACGGTGCGGGCGGGGTCGAGCTCGTGCGCGGCGACGGCCTCGCGCGCGGCTTGCTTCCGCTCGGGCGCGACGGCGTCCTCGAGGTCGAGGATGACCGCGTCGGCGCGCGCGGCGGCCTTCGCGAAGCGATCGGGCCGATCTCCGGGGCAGAACAGCAGCGCGGGTCCCAGCGGCAGGCTCTCGACCATCGCCTGCGCCTCGGGGCGGGGGCCGACGGGCCGGTCGGGGCTGCGGTCCAGCGCCCGGTCCGGGACAGGGGCGGCAGTGCGATCGGTGGTGCGGGCGGTGCTGCGATCGGTGAGGGTCATGCCTGCTCCCTGGTGTGCATGAGGGTGGTGCGCGCGGCACGGACCACGATGTCTCCGTGCTGGTTGCGGCCGGTGTGGACGAGGTCGACGACGGACTGCCCGGGCCTCGAGCGGGAGTCCCGGACGGCGAGGATCTCGGTCTCGGAGTAGAGGGTGTCGCCGTGGTGGAGGGGATGCGGGAAGCTGATCTCGGTGAAGCCGAGGTTCGCGACGAGCGTGCCCTGAGTGAGCTGGGCGACCGAGGCGCCGACGACGGTGGCGAGGGTGAGCATCGAGTTCACGAGCCGCTCCCCGAACTCGGTGGTCTCCGCCCAGGCGGCGTCGAGGTGAAGCGCCTGCGGGTTCATGGTCATCGTGGTGAACAGGACGTTGTCCGCCTCGGTGAGGGTGCGGCCGGGGCGGTGCGCGTAGATCACGCCGGTGCGCAGCTCGTCCGCGTACAGGCCGCGCTGCACGATCCGCGGTAGGGCGTCGCCCGACGGGTCGGCCACGGGATGGGGTTCTGGATCGGGGCTCATCGGGGTGTCTCCTCGGAGGATCGGTGGGAGGAGTTCTCAGTGCTCTCCTCAGCAGGTCCGTCAGCGAGCACCTGCGCGAGCTCCTGCCCGCGGGTGACGCGCTGACCTGCGCCGACGAGCAGCTTCACGGTGCCGGCGGTGGGGGCGTGGAGGGTGTGCTCCATCTTCATCGCCTCGACGACGAGCACGGCCTGGCCCGCCTCGACCGCGTCCCCGTCGGCGACGAGGAGGGCGGTGACCGCGCCGGGCATCGGGGACTCGAGCGTCGGGGCGGAGCCGTGGCGGGCATCGGCCCGCTCGGGGCGGTGCAGGCGGATCTCGCGGTCCTCGCCGGGCAGTCCCACCCACACGGTGTCCTCGGTGAGGACGCTGCGCAGCGGGTGGCGGATCCCGTCGACGGTGACCGCACCGCGGTCGAGGGCGAGGTGGTGCTCCTGCGCGTCGATCCGGGCGGTCGCGGCGGTGGACGGCCCGGTCAGCGCGACCTCCACGACGTCCGCGTCGGCCGCTGTGCCCTCGCCGGTCGCCGCGTCCCCGTCAGCCCCGGAGCCCCCGTCGGCCGTGAAGGGGACGATGAACGGCGCCTCCGCGCCGAGGCGCCAGCCCGAGGGGCGGTGCCAGAGCCCGGCGGGCCGGTCGGCATCGAGCCGCTCGCGGACCACGAGCGCGGCGACGGCGAGCGCGGCGGTGCTCGGCGCAGGGCGGCGCAGCTGCTCGAGGCGGCGCTCGATGAGGCCCGTGTCGAGCCGCCCCTCGACCACCTCGGGCAGGGCGAGCAGGGCGCGGAGGAAGGCGGTGTTCGTGACGACGCCCAGCAGATGCGTGTCCGCGAGCGCCCGGTCGAGCGCGGCGAGCGCGGCCTCGCGGGTGGGCGCATGGGTGATGACCTTGGCGAGCATCGGGTCATAGGAGGTGGAGACCTCGAGGCCCGGTGCGAGCGCATGGTCCACGCGCACCCCGGCGGGCAGGGCGAGGTCCAGGAGCGTGCCGCCGGTGGGGAGGAAGCCGGCGTCGGGGTCCTCCGCGTAGATCCGCGCCTCGATCGCGTGGCCGTGAAGCTGTAGGTCCTCCTGCGCGAGGTCGAGCTTTTCACCTGCGGCGATGCGGAGCTGCGCGGTGACGAGGTCGATCCCGGTGACCGCCTCGGTGACGGCGTGCTCGACTTGGAGGCGGGTGTTCATCTCGAGGAAGAACGGCTCGTCGGGGGCGTGCGCGTCGATGATGAACTCGACGGTTCCCGCGCCCACGTAGCCTGCGGCCTTCGCGGCCTCGACGGCGATCTGGCCGAGGTGGGCGCGCTGGTCAGGGGTGAGGGTGGGGCTCGGCGCCTCCTCGACCACCTTCTGGTGGCGGCGCTGGAGGGAGCACTCCCGCTCCCCGAGGTGGATGACGTGACCGTGGGTGTCGGCGAGGATCTGCACCTCGATGTGGCGGGGCGCGGTGATCCAGCGCTCGAGGAAGAGGGTGTCATCGCCGAACGCGCCAGCGGCCTCGCGCCGTGCGGCGTGCAGCGTGGCGGGCAGCTCTGCGAGGTCCTCGACCAGGTGCATGCCCTTCCCGCCTCCGCCGGCGGCGGGCTTGACCAGCAGCGGGACCCCGATGTCGGGGGCGCCGGCGAGCAGTGCCGCATCGTCGAGCCCGGGGGCTGCGAGGCCCGGCACGACGGGCACGCCGCGCGCGGAGACGGTCTCGCGGGCGGTGATCTTGTCGCCCATCGCCTCGATCGCGCTCGCGGGCGGGCCCACGAAGGCGATGCCCGCGGCGGCGCAGGCGCGGGCGAGGGCGGCGTTCTCGGAGAGGAAGCCGTAGCCGGGGTGGAGGGCGTCGGCCCCGGTGGCGCGGGCGGCGGCGATGATCTGGTCGACGTCGAGATAGGAGTCGATGCGCACAGCGGCGCCCGCGGCGGCGACGTGCGGGGACGCACTGTCCTCGTCGGTGTGGACGGCGATCGCGGCGAGGCCCATTGCGTGGACGCTGCGGAGGATGCGCAGGGCGATCTCGCCGCGGTTGGCAATCAGGACGCTGTGGATGGTCATGGCCGCCTCACATGCGGAACACGCCGCGGTGGACCGCGGGCAGAGGCGGGCGGGTGACGACGTCGAGGGCGAGGCCCAGGACGGTGCGGGTCTGGGCGGGGTCGATGACGCCGTCGTCCCAGAGCCGGGCGGTGGAGTAGTAGGGGCTGCCCTGCCGGTCGTAGTCCTCCTCGATCGGCCGGCGGAACTCCGCCTCGTCCTCGGCGCTCCAGGTCCCGCCGCCTGATTCGATCCGGTCGCGGCGCACGGTGGCGAGCACGGCCGCGGCCTGCGGCCCGCCCATCACGGACACGCGCGCGTTCGGCCACAGCCACAGGAAGCGGGGCGAGTAGGCGCGGCCGCACATCGAGTAGGTGCCTGCCCCGAAGGAGCCGCCGATGACGACGGTGAGCTTCGGGACGCGGGCGCAGGCGACGGCGGTGACCATCTTCGCGCCGTCCTTCGCGATGCCGCCGCGCTCGTACTCGGCGCCCACCATGAATCCGGCGATGTTCTGCAGGAACACGAGCGGGACCTCCCGCTGGTCGCACAGCTCGATGAAGTGGGCGCCCTTGAGCGCGGACTCGCTGAACAGCACCCCGTTGTTCGCGACGATCCCCACGCGGTGCCCGTGCAGGCGCGCGAAACCGGTGACGAGGGTGGTGCCGTAGGAGGGCTTGAACTCGGAGAAGCTGCCGGCGTCGACGATCCGGTCGATGACATCGTGCACGTCGTAGGGGGTGGAGAGGTCCGCGGGGACCACCTCCCCCATCGACGCGGGATCGTGCGCGGGCTCCCGGCTCTCCTCGATCCCCTCGGGCAGCGGGTCGGGGCCCGGGAGGGTTGCGACGCTGTCGCGGAGGATCGCAAGGGCGTGCGCATCATCCTCGGCGAGGTGGTCTGCGACGCCGGACACCTCGGTGTGCAGCACCCCTCCGCCGAGGTCCTCGGCGCTGACCTCCTCGCCGATCGCTGCCTTCACCAGCGGGGGTCCACCCAGGAAGATCGTGCCCTGATCACGGACGATGACGGTCTGGTCGCTCATCGCAGGCACATACGCGCCGCCCGCGGTGGAGGAGCCCATCACCGCAGAGATCTGCGCGATCCCGTCCGCGCTCATCCGGGCCTGGTGGTAGAAGATCCGCCCGAAGTGGTCGCGGTCGGGGAACACCTCGTCCTGCATCGGCAGATAGGCGCCGCCGGAGTCGACGAGGTACACGCATGGCAGCTGGTTCTCCGCCGCGATCTCCTGGGCACGCAGGTGCTTCTTCACGGTCATCGGGAAGTAGGTGCCGCCCTTGACGGTCGCGTCGTTCGCGAGGATCAGGCAGTGCCGGCCCTGGACCATCCCGATCCCGGCGACGACCCCGGCGCTCGGCACGGCCCCGTCGTACATGCCCTCGGCGGCGAGCGGCGCGATCTCGAGGAATGGACTGCCGGGGTCCAGCAGCTGGTCGATCCGGTCACGGGCGAGCAGCTTCCCGCGGGCGCGATGCTTGGCGCGGGCCGCCTCGGAGCCGCCCTTCGCGGCGACCTCCAGGCGCTCGCGCAGCTCCGTGACCAGCGCACCCATCGCCGCAGCGCGGCTCTCGGAGGAGGAAGTCTCCATCGCACTCACCGCACCAGGAGGGTCGCAGGGTCGGCGAGGGTCTCGGCGATGTCCATGAGGAATGCGGAGGCCTCGGCGCCGTCGAGCACCCGGTGGTCGAAGGAGAGGGTGAGGGTGACGACGGTGCGCAGCGCGACCTCGCCGCGGTGCTCCCACGGCTGCTTCCGCAGCGCGCCGAGCGCCAGGATCGTGGACTGGCCGGGATTCAGGATCGGGGTGCCGCCGTGCACGCCGAACACGCCGACGTTCGTCACCGTGAGCGTGGAGCCGGTGAGCTCACTCGGGGAGAGCGCGCCCTCCCTCGCTGTCTCGGCGGTCTCCGCGATCGCGGTGGTGAGGGCGGGGCCGTCCTCGGTCGCTCCGGCGGGCAGGGTCGCGACGAGCAGGCCGCGCTCGGTCGCAACCGCGATCCCGAGCCTGACCTCGTCGAACACGTCGATCTGGCGTGCCTCCGCGTCGAAGCGGGCGTTCGCGGTGGGGGTGCGGGAGACGGCCGGCACGACCGCCCGGCACACCGCGGCGAGGAAGGAGGTGCGGCGTCCGTCGCGGCCGCCTCGGCGTAGCAGCTCGAGGGTGTCGGTGACGTCGATCGTGACGTGCACGGAGGCGTGGGGAGCGGTGAACGCGGAGTCGGTCATGGCCTGCGCTGTCTGCTTCCGCAGCCCCGTGACGGGGATCGAGTGCGAGCCGCGAGCGGACGTCACGGGGACATCCGAGGTCGAGGTGCGGGTGCCGGTGCAGCAGGTGCCGCCGTGGGCGCGGGCCTCGACGTCGGCGCGGAGGATCCGGCCGCCCGGGCCGCTGCCGTGCACGGTGCGCAGGTCGACGCCCAGGTCACGGGCCCGACGGCGCACCGGCGGCATGGCGCGGGGCGTGGGCCCGCCAGCGTCTACGGCCTCCGGCCGCTCGTAGGGGGTGGTGGGGAAGGTGCGCGGCCGACGGGTGGGTCTGCCGGTGCCGGGCAGCACCGGCCCGTACCCGACCAGCACCGACTGGCGCTGCGGACGGGCTTCCGCCTCGGTGGCGTCGGAGGTGGTGGCGGCGGAATCGGTGGCAGCAGCCGGGCCTTGGGCGGTGTCCGCTAAGACTGCGCCAGCAGGCGCGTCGGCCGAGGTGGCCCCGTCGGCCGCCCGCCCGTCGGCCGCGGAAGTGCTGGATGCCGCGCCGTCGGCTGCAGGAGTGCTGGTCGTAGGCGCATCGACGGCGGCGAAGCCGACGAGCGGCGCCCCGACGTCGAGGGTCTCCCCCTCTGCGGCGTGCAGCGCGGTGATCCTTCCGGCGCAGGGGCTGGGCAGCTCGACGAGTGCCTTGGCGGTCTCCACCTCTGCGAGGGGCTGGTTGCGGGTGACCTCGTCGCCGACCGCGACATGCCAGGCCACGATCGTCGCCTCGGTGAGGCCTTCACCCAGGTCAGGGAGCAGGAAGTCGGTCATCATGCCGCCTCTCGCGAGCTGCGGCGGCCCAGCGTCCGGTCCACCGCGTCCAGGATCCGGTCGATGCCGGGCAGGTGATGCTCCTCGAGCGCTGCCGGCGGGTAGGGCACGTCGTAGCCGGTCACTCGCTCGGGCGCGGCCTCGAGGTGCTCGAAGCAGTCCTCGATCGCGCAGGTGATCACCTCGGAGGAGAGGGAGACCGTGCCGGGCGCCTCGTGCGCGGCGATCAGCCGGCCGGTGCGGCGCACGCTCTCCGCGACGGTGTCTCGGTCCAGCGGGGCGAGGGAGCGCAGGTCGATGACCTCGAGGTCGATCCCGTCGTCCTCCGCGGCAACAGCCGCCTCCAGCGCGGTGACCACGAGCGGGCCGTAGGCGACGAGGGTCGCGTCGCGGCCGCTGCGCAGCACCCGCGCGGAAGAGAGATCCGTGGTCAGCGAGGTGTCCACCTCGCCCTTGCCCCAGTAGCGGCGCTTCGGTTCGAGCAGGATGACGGGGTCCTCGCACTCGATCGCGGCGCGCATCGTGGAGTAGGCGTCCTGCGGGTCCGCGACGGTGACCACGCGCAGGCCCGGGGTGTGAGCGAAGTACGCCTCCGGGGACTCGGAGTGGTGCTCGACCGCGCCGATCCCGCCGCC
>DAHVRS010000283.1 GCA_027322375.1 Brachybacterium sp.
CTCGTTGACATCGCCGAGAAGGACATGAGCTCCGCGGTCGAGCGCCACGAGGTGCGGATCGCACCCACCTTCCGCGCGCGGATCAGCCTGGACGCCGAGTACCGCCTCGAACGGCTGATTACTCCTCGTCGAAGTCGAAAACCCCGGCGACCGAGTCGCCATCATGGTCCGCCTCGGCGCCCGGTTCTTCGGCGCCAACTTCGTCATCGTCGAGCCGGCGGACGGTCGGCTCGCCCTCGGAGCGAGTCTCTGAGACGAGCGCGCCGAGCGAGCGCACCGACACCGTGGTGGTCTCCTCGTGCAGGTGCTCGCGGTGTGAGTCCACGTCGCGGTCCTCCTCCGGGCGTGCCGCGACGGCGTGGGCTGGGGCTGGGATTGTCGGTACCTGCATCGTCGGGGCGGACGAGGATGCGTCGTGGCGGGCGAGATCGCGGTCAGCTTCGTCCATCGCGTCGGCATTCAGTGCCGCGAGCACCTCGTCGCTGCGCCTCGCTGCGCTTCCCTCCGGCCTCATGGGGGCGTGGGGCCGCGGCGGCGCTACCGCCCGGTCGGTGGGCGCTTCCGATTCCGCGTGCGGCGCGAGGTCGAGCCCGGCGAGCGCCTCGGGATGACCGACGGGCGGGGGCATGCGCACTGGTGAGTCGCCCACGGTCGCCTCGATGAGCTCTTTGACTCTCATGAGCTCGTTGACCGCGACCCGTCGTTGTTCGTGGAGGTAGCTCACCTGGGCAACCGCACGCCCGCGATCCTCTTCGAGGCGGGCGAGGTAGGCCTTCCGGCGGCGCTCGATCTCCTCATCGATCTGCTGGGCCCGCTCCTCGGCGGTCTTCACGATCTCCTCGGCCTCGCTCGTCGCCCGGTCACGGAGCTCGGTCACTTCCTGCTCAGCTGCCTGGCGCAGGGCGTAGGCGCCCTCCCATGCCTCCTGGAGGATCCGTTGCACCCGTTCGCCGAGTGTGTCCAGCGAGGGGGCCTGGGGAGAGCGGTCCTCGCTCTCGAGGACCGCGACGCGGCGGTGCAGCTCGCGCAGCTGTCCGACGGCGGCGGCCAGCCGTCGCTCGGCATCGGCGGCGCGGTGTTCGGCCGCGTCGAGACGCCGCTGCTGCTCAGCGACGTAGTGGTCGACCTGCTCGGGGTCGTAGCCTCCGCGCCGATAGGCCCCAAAGAGCGGGGTCGTCTTGTTTGCCTCGGCGTGCGCGCCTTCCTGGTCCATCTTCAACCCCCGGGTCTCCTACGGGCCTGCTGTTTGCTGCGCTCGAGCCGACCGCGAGCATGCGATCGCGCCTGATGGTAGCGAGGTGCGGCCCGCAACTGGGGGATGGTACGCAGCGCGCCCCATAAAAGTGCACAGTATGTGCATTAACATGTCGCCGCGGGTGGCACGCAGATGTCGGCCCGGTACGCTCCGTCAACCGGCGTTGCGCCCGGCGGAGGAGGTAGGCGACGTGGGGAAAACCGCCGCATGACCACTGACACGCTGCTCGTGGAGCCAGCGGCGATCGAGGCGGCGATCGCCCGGGCGTTGAGCGGTGGCGCCG
>DAHVRS010000298.1 GCA_027322375.1 Brachybacterium sp.
TCGTGGTCATCGGGCTTGTGGTGTTCGTCGAGCAGTCCCAGCGGCGGATCCCCGTGCAGTACGCCAAGCGCATGGTGGGCCGCCGGATGTACGGCGGCTTGAGCACCTACATCCCGATCAAGATCAACATGTCGGGCGTCATCCCCGTCATCTTCGCGTCCTCGCTGCTCGCCCTGCCCCAGATGGCCAGCTCCTTCGGCGATCCCGAGGCGGCGTGGGTGCAGTGGGTCAACAAGAACCTCGTCCTGGGCTTCTCGTTCTCCTGGGTCTACGCGCTCGTGTACGTGACCCTCATCGTCTTCTTCGCCTTCTTCTACACCTCGATCACCTTCAATGCGGAGGAGATCGCGGACAACATGAAGAAGTACGGCGGCTTCATCCCGAACATCCGGGCCGGCCGCCCCACCGAGCGCTACCTGCGCTACGTCATCAACCGCGTGCAGTCCGCCGGTGCCGTCTACCTTGCGGTGATCTGCCTGATCCCGCTGGTGGCGCTCGTCTACCTCGGCACCTCGCAGGACTTCCCGCTGGGCGGCGTCTCGCTGCTGATCATCATCGGGGTCGGCCTCGACACCGTGAAGCAGATCGACGCGAAGCTCCAGCAGCACCACTACGAAGGGATTCTCCGGTGACCAGCACCGACACCTCCACCTCCTCGAGCTCGAGCCCGGCCCGCCGCCTGCTCATCGTGGGCCCGCCCGGCGCCGGCAAGGGCACCCAGGCGGTGCGCATCGCCGAGGAGCTGGCGATCCCGGCCATCTCCACCGGAGATATCTTCCGCGCGAACGTCTCGGGCCAGACCGAGCTCGGCGTCCTCGCGAAGTCCTACATGGACAAGGGCGAGTACGTCCCCGACTCCGTCACCAACGACATGGTCCGCTCCCGCCTCGCGGAGGACGATGCGCAGGAGGGCTTCCTCCTGGACGGCTACCCCCGCACCCTCGAGCAGGTCGAGGCGCTGGACGGCATGCTCGCCGAGCTCGGCACGGACCTGGACATGGTCCTGCTGCTGGTCGTGGAGACCGAGGCCGTGATCGGCCGGCTCGTGGCGCGCGGCGCCGAGCAGGGCCGCAGCGACGACACCGAGGAGACCATCCGTCACCGCCTCGACGTCTACGCGGAGCAGACCGCCCCGCTCATCGACGTGTATGAGAAGCGCGGCCTGGTGCGCCGCGTCGACGGCATGGCCTCGATCGACGAGGTCACGGCCGCGCTGCGCGAGGCCCTCGCCGACCGATGAGCTTCCTGCCGGAGCGGGTGGAGCTGAAGACCCCCGAGCAGATCCAGGTGATGCGGCGAAGCGGCCTGCTGCTGCACCACGTGCACGAGATGCTCGCCGAGGCCATCCGCCCCGGCGTCACCACCGATCAGCTCGATACCCTCGCCCACGACATGATCCGCGACGAGGGCGCGACGCCTAACTTCCTGGGCTATCAGGGCTACCCGGCCACACTCTGCGCGAGCGTGAACGACGTCGTCGTCCACGGCATCCCCGACGACCGGCCGCTCGAGGAGGGGGACATTGTCTCCCTCGACGGCGGGCTCATCATCGACGGCTGGCACTCCGACGCGGCGCGCACCCACATCGTCGGCGCACCGCGCTCGGTCGCCGACGAGGACCTCGTGCGCATCACCGAGGAGGCCCTCTGGGCCGGGATCGCCGCGCTCGCGAGCGCGGAGCGGGTGGGCGAGATCGGCGCCGCGATCGAGGACTTCGTCGACGAGGAGGCGGGGGAGACCCTCTCGCACCTCGAGGGCTTCGGCGGCCACGGCATCGGCTCCGCGATGCACCAGGCGCCCGACGTCATGAACTACCGCACCCGCGCGCGCGGCCCGAAAGTCCGCCCCGGCATGTGCCTGGCGATAGAGCCGATGCTCATCCAGGGCGTGGGCAGCTGGGAGCTCGAGGACGACGACTGGACCGTGCGCGCCACCGCCGGCGGCCGCGCCGCCCACTGGGAGCATTCCGTCGCCGTCACCGACCAGGGCGTGCTGGTCCTCACCGCAGGCGACGGCGGCGCCGCGCAGCTCGCGGCCCGCGGCATCACCGCCGCACCGGACCCGCTCGCGGGCGAGGCCGGCTGACCTACCTGCCGCGAGGCCGCTCCGGGGCAGACGGGGCAGCCCAGAGAAGTGCGCCGACGTGACAGGCATCATCGCCCCGCACCCTCGCCCTGACCGGGACTCGCGTGTAGGCTGATCCATCGGGTGTGCTCCGCGCGCGTCGTCCTCGTCGCAGCTCGTGCAGTCCCGTCGCGCCGACAGGCCGAGCGGCTCTTCCGCTTCGACCACCGAGGCCGACGACCGTCGTGGCATGCCCGCCAGGCCACCGCATCGTCATCCGACGGTGGGTGGGCACAGCCTGAGAATCAGGAATGCGGAACTCGGACCCGGTGTGCCGGTGGCGAGAGATTGGGGAGGCATGGCGAAGAAGGACGGCGTGATCGAGGTCGAGGGCACGGTCACGGAGGCGCTTGCGAACGCGCGTTTCCGGGTCGAGCTCGACAACGGGCACATGGTGCTCGCGCACATCTCCGGGAAGATGCGCCAGCACTACATCCGCATCCTTCCCGAGGACCGCGTGGTCGTCGAGCTGAGCCCCTACGACCTCGACCGGGGCCGCATCGTGTACCGCTACAAGTGATCGTCCCGGGAGAAGGAAAGCTATGAAGGTCAAGCCGAGCGTCAAGCCGATCTGTGACAACTGCAAGGTGATCCGTCGCCACTCGCGCGTCATGGTCATCTGCTCGAACCCGCGTCACAAGCAGCGCCAGGGCTGAGTCCCCGGCCCTCGCCGTGACCGCCGCCTCGAGCGGCACGCCCTCAGGGGCACCGCCCGCATCGCGGGCACACACAAGAGAAGAGACGACCCCACCGGCGCGAGCCGGTCACCCGCAGTGCGGAGGCTGCGGCGCCCCGGGAACAGACCCGAAGGGCGAGGGATCGGATCAGGCCTCCGAGACAGTAGGAGAATCTGCACATGGCACGTCTGGTGGGAGTGGACCTTCCGCGCGCGAAGCGCCTCGAGGTCGCCCTGACGTACATCTTCGGCATGGGACGCACGCGCGCCCAGGAGACCCTGGCCGCGACCGGCGTCTCCGGCGACAAGCGCGTCCGCGAGGTGACCGACGAGGAGCTCGTCCAGCTCCGCGATCACATCGAGGCGAACTACATGGTCGAGGGTGACCTGCGCCG